>CALHBQ010000075.1 GCA_937930815.1 uncultured Saprospiraceae bacterium
TGGAAAGTGATTACGGAGTTTGTTCCAACTTTGAAAAAAGAGATTTTGGCAAGAGATGGAAAGGTGGTGATTCGCCCTGATAGTGGTGACCCAGTGAAAATTATTTGTGGTGATCCAGCCGCACCAAAAGGAAGTCCAGAGCACAAAGGCGCTATCGAATGTCTTTACGAAACATTCGGCGGCACCACCACAAAAAAAGGATACAAATTACTCGACCAACACATCGGTTTGATTTACGGCGATAGTATCACCTTGGAACGATGCGAAGCCATTTGCAGTCAACTCGAACGCAAAGGATTTGCTTCTACGAATGTGGTTTTTGGAATCGGTTCTTACACTTATCAATACGTGACACGCGATACTTTTGGCTTCGCGATGAAAGCGACCTATGGCGAAGTAAACGGCAAAGGCAGAGCCATTTTCAAAAACCCAAAAACGGATGATGGAACTAAAATTTCCGCCAAAGGATTGATTTGTTTGGAAGGCAATGAATTGGAAGTAACGGGTATGCGCGATGAAGTGACATCAGGCGAGGAAAAAACAGGTTTGTTGAAAACGATTTATAAGGATGGGGAGTTGTTGAAAGAGGTGAAACTGAGCGAGGTGCGGGAGTTATTGAGAAGGCAAATGGAAACTGAAATAACATATTAATTCAACAATAAAATTAAAGATATATGATATCAAAAAAACATGGAATGATAGACTTAAATGCACCGCGATATATCTACAAATATCAAAGTATTAATGAAAATTCCATTTCAAATTTAAAGAATAAAATACTCTGGGCTTCAGAGGCAAAAGCATTTAATGATCCATTTGAATTTCAATATTCTGTTGCAGGTGAGAATCCCGAGAGAAATAATATTGATAAGCTCTTTAAGGAATTTGAAAGAATGAAGGTTTTGTGCTTATCTGAGGATCCAAGGAATATCCTTATGTGGTCTCATTACACAAATCAACATACAGGAATGTGCTTGGGCTTTTATAATGACACTTATTCAATGCCAGTAAATTATTCTAATGAATTTCCTCATGTTGACTTCAACTCTCAAGATGGGAGAAACAGAATTCAGGAATTTATGAAAATAATTACTACGAAATCTAAGGTTTGGGAATATGAACAAGAGCGCCGGCAGATTTATATGAATAACGGACCCAATCAAATTAAATATCCTGGAGAGTTATTTATGGTTGCCTTTGGGATGAGGGCTAAAGAAGAAGAAATAGAAAAAGTAAAAAAAATTATTTCTGATAAAGATGTTCTTTTTTATAGGTGTAAGCCATTTTCAGGGCAATACAAAATTGATTTTCAAAATACATAACCATGATTTTAGAAGGAGCAATTGGCGATGCATACGGAGCAGGTTTTGAATTTGCCCCAATGCTTTTCATAAAAGCAAAAAACTCTGGTAACGAATACGTTCGACATCCTGCCCTTTGGGAAAGGTATAAACGATACACCGATGATACCCAAATGGCAATTGGTCTGGCGGAGTTGATTGTCGAAAAGAAGGATTGGACATCTTTGAATATAGCCGATAAATTTCTGGAAGTTTTCAAAAGAGATATTAGACCAGGTTACGCAAAAGGATTCTATGGCTTTATGCTAAAAGTGAATTCAGGAAAAGAGTTTTTGGAAAAAATCCATCCAAAAAGTGAACGAAATGGAGCGGCCATGCGAGCTTATCCGATTGGTATTTTTAAAACAGAAGCAGAGGTTATAGAAAAGGCAACCATTCAAGCGGAGGTAACTCATCAAACCGAGAATGCAGTGAATGCAGCGCAGGCGATTGCCCTCATCAGCCATTTCTTTTTTCATAAAAAAGGAAAACCTAATCAGCTGATTGATTATCTCGAAACAGCACAAGGCATTCATTGGAAAAATGATTGGAACGAAAAAGTAGGAATTGATGCTTTACAAACAACCGAGGCAGTTTTGACTGTTTTGACAAAAGGAAACAACCTGAAAGAAATGCTTCAAAAAAGTGTTGCTTTTGGAGGCGATACAGATACAGTTGCTTCTTTAGTTTTAGCACTCGGAAGTTTGAGTGATGAGTTTGAAAACAATCTCCCAACCATTTTTTATGACGAATTAGAAAATGGAACTTACGGAAGAGATTACATTAAAGAATTGGACAAAAAACTTTTGAGATATGCCACAGAAATCTGATTTAAAACAAGAGCCAATTAGAACACTTTTCTCAAGAAATCATGAAACGATTTTTCCAAAGTTAGGTGTCTTTTTGGCTGGGCCAACTCCCTATGATGGAAAAATGGAAACTGGTTGGCGAAGGAAAGTAATTGAAAAATTAAAAGTAGATGAGCGATTAAATCCAAGTATGATTGTAGTTGCACCTGAGCCAGAGCGTGGATTTTGGTCAGATATTGACAATTCAAATCCGCAGAGCAAATTGGAGGAAGTACGAGACAAACAGATGATGTGGGAATTGCAATATTTAAACCTCTGTGACATTACTGCTTTTTGGTTGCCGACTTATTGGACAAAAGATGCCGCAGGTGAATTTGATGGAAACATTGGCCCAACTGCCCGATGGGAACTCGGTTATTTTCTTCAAGAATATTTAAAAAATCCGAACCAACGAAATTTTATAATCGGCGCACCGGAAGATGCAGAAAGTGTAAAGTGGGCAAAACGAATAACAGCCATCCATGGAATCAAATGGCATACTTTAAAAAAAGAAGATAAATCAAAATTAGTAGCGAATTCATTTATAGATGAAATTGCTGAAACATTAATTAAGAACAAATGGAAGTACTAAGTAAGAATTTAAAAATAGGAGTCGTCGGTTTTAGTCGAAGTTCTTTTGACAAAAAAGAAGCAATCATCAAACTCAGAAATATATTTGAGAAATTGATTGAAGGAAAAAATTTAGAAGAAATCGAAATTGTAAGTGGTTATACGAATGCAGGAATTCCGCAATTAGCTTATCGAATTGCAGATGATATGGGTATAGATACGGTTGGGCTTTCTGCTCGACAAGCACTTCGAGTAAGAAGCGGTGTTTACCCAGTCAAAAAAGTAATTTTAGAAGGCGAGCGCTTTGGTGATGAATCTGATAAATTCATTGATTATATTGATCTGTTAGTCAGAGTTGGCGGAGGCCCACAAAGCCGAAAAGAGGTTGAACTATTTAAAACATATCATCATGGAAAAGACCTTTCAAAAATACTTTTTGAAGAGGAAATCAGATGGTTTGGAAATTGAATAATATGAAAGTAATCACAGCACCCGAACCCCTAAAAACAACCACCCATTCCATCTTCCTTGCTGGAAGCATTGAGCAAGATGTCGCAGAGCGTTGGCAAGATCGAGTCATTGAAAATTTGAAAAATTTACCCATTACGATTTTGAATCCACGGCGTGCGATTTGGGATAGTAGTTGGGAGCAATCAATTGATAATCCGCAGTTCAAAGAGCAAGTGACTTGGGAGTTGGATGCGTTGGAAAAAGCAGATACGATTTTGCTTTACTTCGATCCAAAAACCAAATCACCTATCTCACTTTTGGAGTTAGGACTTTTTGCGAAAAGCGGAAAAATAATGGTCTGTTGCCCCAAAGGATTTTGGAGAAAAGGGAATGTGGATATTGTTTGTGAGCGGTATGGAATTCCGCAATTTGAAAATTTAGATACTTTGATTTCAAATCTAAAAAAACACTTGAGTAAATGAACGTAGAAAATATATTACTTGGAATCGCAGTGGGTGATGCTTTTGGAGCTGGAGTAGAATTTCAGGATAGGGATTTTATAAGAGAAGTAGTCGATTTTTCAAAATTCATCAACCTTCGGGGGCAAATAAAAATTGAGGAAAGTAGAAAAGAAATTTTCACACTCAATTATCACCCATGGGATTACACTGATGATACCGAAATGACTATGGGCTTGATAAAAGCATTGATTTCAGAGGAACAATTTAGTAAAGAATTACTGTTGAAAATGTGGATATTGGAATACGAAAATGGGATAGCTTCTAAAGGATATGGACGAAATGGGCATGGTTCAATGCAGTGGTATTTTTCAGGAGAAAAAACGATTGAAGAAATCCGTTCTTTTCAAAAGGAAAGAAAAAATCCAGGAAATGCCCCTGCTATGCGATCAGTGCCACTCGGCCTTTTGCCCGAAGGGATGATTAATGATTTTGCAACTATAAACGCCAATGCCACTCATCCCAATGAAATAGCAGTTTTGGCGAGTCAATGTATTGCTCACGCTGCAAATTTTTTAATTGTAAGAAAAGGAGATCCAAGAAAAATAATTGATTACTGCATAAATAAAATCAAACTAAATAAAGAGTTCGAAACTTATTTGAAAGCCGTTGAGAAATTGCCTGATTATGATGAATTGATAGCAAAGGATTTTGAAATACTTTGTGGAACTCAGCCAATTGAAGCACCTTATTTTTTACCAGGCATAAAAGGTGTTCCCTCTGACTCGAAGTTTACGGCAGGCTGTGTTTTATATATTCTAAAAAATAGTGAGGATGCTTTTGAAGCATTGAAAAAATCAGTCTACTTAGGAGGCGATGTGGATTCGGTTGCCTCCATTTCAACAGGCATTATGGCAGGAAGATTTGGTATTGAAAGTATTCCAAAATACATGTTGAAAAATGTAGAAGGAGACACATATTTGAAAAATATTTCAAAACAATTTAAAGAAAAAATAAACCTAAAATAAACCTAAAATATCATGAAATACACAGTTGAAAATATCAAAGAACGCTTCGACGCAGAAGAGCGAATGAAATACATTTTCTTTTGGGGACATCGTCCGCGAAGAGATGGGCAGATGAGCCAATCCTGTTTTAGTCAGTGGTGGGAAGAAGCTTTTATCGTCGATGGAAAAACCTACAAATCAACCGAACATTGGATGATGGCAGGTAAAGCAAAACTCTTTGGAGACGAAGAAATGCTTCAAAAAATAATTGATTGTCGCACTCCTGCTGAGGCAAAAAAATTAGGGCGCCAAGTTCGTAATTTTGATAACGACGCTTGGCTCGCAAATCGATACAAAATTGTATTGGAAGGAAACAAACATAAGTTTTCGCAGAGCGAAACTATGAAAGCTTTTTTGCTCAATACTGGTAATCGAGTGTTGGTCGAAGCAAGTCCAGTCGATGCGATTTGGGGTATTGGTTTGGCTGCCGATTTTCGAGGAATCGAAAATCCACATAACTGGAAAGGACTCAATTTATTGGGTTTTGTATTGATGGAAGTGAGGGATTATTTGAAAGGTGAAGTATAAGAGTCTTTAATAATGCCTAATGTGGGGGATTTTCAAAATCCGTCACATTTATAAGCTATTCCTAATGAACAACCTAAAGATATGCTCGATTTTGAAAATCGAACTTATCCAAACTTGTGAGATAGTTTCCTTATATCTAACAGCTAAACAGTCTCCCTAAATATCACAAATCAAAACCGCTTCCTCCAACGAATCAAATGGATTTTCATAAGTAGGAATAAATTCCTGAGCGAGGTAACCTTTAAATCCAGTTGCTTTGATGGCTTTACAAATGGCTGAGTAATTCAACTCTTGACCATCATTGATTTCATTTCGACCTGGCACTCCGGCCGTGTGATAATGACCAAAATATTGATGATAATCACGAATGGTCTGAATCACATTTCCTTCCTCAATTTGCATGTGATAAATGTCGTAGAGAAGTTTAAAATTTTCGGAACCTAACGCATCGCAGAGTGCAACGCCCCATGTTGTACTGCTGCACATATAATCAGGATGATCCACTTTCGTGTTAAACAATTCCATTTGTATGATTACGCCATGTTGCTCGGCCAAACTCATTATTTTTTTCAAACCAACAACTGAGTTGGCGAGTCCTTGTTCATCACTCATGCCACGTTTGTTTCCACTAAAACAGATGAGGTTTTTATATCCTGCTTTCGCGACAAGCGGAATCATCTCAGTATAGTTTTTCACCAATTGTTCGTGGTTCTTTTTTTCATTAAAACCATCAATAAGATTGATTTCTGCGCCATTGCACATCGAAGAATCAATCCCATGTTTTTTCAAGGTATCCCAATCTTTTGGGCCAATCAAATCAATGGCAGAGAAGCCAATTTTTTTCACACCAGCAATGAGTTCTTCCAACGAATACTTACCAAAACACCAGCGAGAAATAGAGTGATTGATATTGCCTTTGAGTTTCATTGGAGCAAATTTACTAGCAGCTTTAGCTGAACAGCCTGTACCCAAAGCGGCTGCGGTAAGTGATGTGTTTTTGATGAAGTTTCTTCGTTTCATTTTGTGGATTTATTCTAATAAAAGAAGGGGACAATTAAAAATTATCCCCTTCTCACTTCTTCCTTATTGATAGTAATTATTTCCGCCACCCCAATCAATACAACCCATATATGGGCCAGGCACTGGTTCATAAACCATGTGCTCCGTAGCAATGATTTCATTACTAAAATAACCGCCAACTGTTAAGCCTTTAACTGCATTCAAAAAGTTGTAGAGGTAGTATTCTTTTTGGGCAGCTGAGCCTGAAGGTGCTTCATCCTTACCAAGCATTTCTTTACGAGCCTCTGCCGCTTTTTTATCTGCTTTTAAACCGATATGATTTTCCAAAAAGGCAGTCAACTTATCGGCTCCGAGGTCTGCAAACTTTCCACCTTGCTCACTTTCAATTGTGGCAATACAAGTTTCCAATCCTTTTTTGAAACGGTCTTGTTCTTCTGGTTTGTACAACAGAGAAACAGCCATATCAATATATTTTATTACCCCAACTTCCTTTGCTCCAGGAGAATTAGTCGTTGGAAAAATAGCATCTGCCAAATTTTCCACAAAAGCCATTTGAGCATCATCTTTCAAAAAAGATGCTTTCCATGGAGCATCAACTCCGCCCATTGATGATTCCGATTTGCAGGAAGCTATCATCGAAATAAAAGTCCCCATCGAAACGCTGGCCCCCATCCCGATGCCTATATTTTTTATTGCTGATCTTCTTTTCATAATTTATATGATTTTCAAGCTCGTGCTTCTCGGCTGCGCTCGAAGTACACCTGTGTGGAGTTCGAGCGTAGTCGAGAACGAAAGCGTAGATTAAAGA
>CALHBQ010000076.1 GCA_937930815.1 uncultured Saprospiraceae bacterium
GATGGTAGCACAAGTGGCTGCAAATAATGCTTGGAAAATAAAGTCTGTATAATAGGCATATGCTCCATCGGCATAACCTATCAAACCACTATCTCCTTCAGGAAGAGATAATCCAAAACCTGCAAATCCAATATACCCGCCCGCTGCCGCATCACCTGGGTACATTAAATTAAAACCGCATGCAAAATAGGTCAATAAACCGATGGCGATAATCATACAGTTTTTGAAAATAATGTTCACTACATTTTTTTGTCGAACAAAACCTGCTTCCAAAGTGGCAAAGCCCAAATGCATAATAAATACAAGTACTGAGGCAACCAAAATCCATAAATTATTGGCCGTAAACATTCCATTGTTGGCGATGGCCAATGCCTCGTTAGCCGTGGTTAATGCGTCATTCATGATAATGCTAATTTAAATTTTTTGACTTTTTTTTAGAGATAAATTTTAGAGAGCGATTGAGCGATTTAAAGCATGTTTAGCTTTTTAGAAAAAGAGCTTAAGTAACGCTCAAAAAATAACTTCCCGATTTCAAAAAATTAGTGAAGGAAAAGTGATTGATAATGAGGTTTTTCGAGCTAATTTTTTGAATCAAAGAGGGAAGTTGTTTTTGAGTAGCACTAAATAAGAATCGTTTAAGTAAATTTTTGAATTAAGTATGTAGAGGTTCAAAGTTTGAGGTTGAAAGTTGTAGGTATTCCTGTAGCTTTCAACTTCGAACTTTCAACTTTCAACCTTGAAGGTACCTCGGATTGTAAATCACCTTCTCCAATTTCCCTTTTCCAATCGGCAGATATTTCGAATTTTTAGGATTAAAAAGAAAAATTACATTAAGTGAAATATAACTTCCATTCCAAATAAAATCTTGTGCAACTGAATTGAGCGTAGAGCCATCTGAATATTCCAATGCACCAGTTGCAGTATTAATAAATCCTTGTGTCCAGTTGATTTCGAGCATGGAACTATTGCCTGATTTGTGATTTCTAATAATTCCTCCACTGATTGCCCATAAAAAGTTATAGCCACCAATATCAATTGATTCACTGACTTCGGCGAGGCCTTTAGTTACTGTTTTTCGAATAGTCTTCTTAGTTGTAAAACCTAATTTTGGACCAAAACGAGCATAAGTAGTTATTCCTTTACGATGCCACTTTCGAGGAAGAAAGACGTTCTTTCTATCATAGCCCACAAACATCACTGGGATTTCCCAACTTATCAAATTTGTTGTGCCAAGCACTTCTCCAAATTGATAATGATAACCTGACCAAACACCATTCAACCCAAAATCAAAAGAAACGATTCCCTGTTGTGCTGTTCCAAAACCCCATCGTGAATTCGGTTTTAATTTCTTAATCGTTTTCCTCGCCACCAGTCCAGCAGAACTTCGCAGCAAAGAAATATCTCTATAATTATCGTTGGTAGAATTGAGAGCTGGCAAGGAAAATTGATTACCTGTTTGAATGCCAAAAGTCCACTCTGACCGCTTAAGTTTTTTTCGTTGAGCGGAGAGATTCATTATCGAAAAGGAGAAAAAGAAAAGTAGTAAAGTCGCTTTTTTCATGAAGGATGTTTTGTGTTTTCACAAAGCGAATTTTTTGAAATAATATTTTAAGTGGAATAATAAATAACGTTCCTACTATTACCCTCGGTCAGCCGGCGCCAGAGGGTAATTTAGCATCTGATTTAGAAGTGGATATTGAGATTTAGAAAGAATACCCCAATCCCAAATTCATATTAAATTGGTGAAAATTAACTTTCGTTTCGCTAAAATCTCGAATAGGGTTTTGGCTCCACATCCATTGTGGTTCAAGCGTAAGCGACCAATTGTTTTTTGATTGATAACCTACCACTGATTTAGCTCTAAAACCGAAATCAGTTTTTTTGAATTTCCAATAATTGTTGTTTTCAAACTCAACGATATCCCAAGTGTCACCTAACATTTTTCCTGATTGCGAATAGATGAAATTGATAACTCCTCCGATAGAAATTCCGTAAAGGAAACGTCCTGTAGTTTTACGAATTCCGAATTCTAAAGGAATACTCAATCGATGATATTGATTGAAATGAATGATATCACGTGTTTCTAAAACTTCAACATTGATGTTTCCTCTTGATTGATTTAAAGTGTCACCAGTAGTCTCTGAAATCCAAACTTTCAAAAGTTGATCTTCCATCAGTGAATCAATTAACCTTTCTTCAGAGTGATCAAACTTTGACCATAGTTGATGATATTCGATTCCGGAATTTATCATCAAACCATTTTTCATTTGGACACCTGCCGATAGCCCTAAACTTCCACCGGGAAAAATTTTCTCTTCACGATTTCTTGTTTCTGCTAATGCTAAAGTACCTGTTGTTTTATGATTGAAATTAAGAACATTGATTCCACTAATCAACTCTAATTGAAAGGCTAAACTATTGCTTTTGTCTACTTTGTTTTTTTCAACCTTCGCAGGAATGAAATCAGGGAATAATGAATTATTCGATTGCAGATTCATGAAAATAACTGGTAAAAGATGTAATTCATCTATTGCTCTTTCCTCTCTCAAATTTGAATTAGATGGTTCAATTTTAGGATTAAAATTAGTTGTTGATTCAGTTGATGAAGAAGCAGGTTGATTTTCAATTGTAGTCGATGAAATTGTTTCACTACGTTTTTGTACCCCATCCCCATTTTGCAAAAATGAACTTTCATTTTCTACGTTATCAAAAGAAGTAAACTGAGTGGAGTTGTTGTTTTCCGGATTTTGAAAAGTTCGATTTTTGATTTCTCCATTTGAAGCTGTTTTAGAGTTTTGAGTAAAATTCTGATTGTTTTTTAATGATTGTTCAACAATAGTTTCTTGCTCCAAAGTTTGATTGGTATTTGCAATTTCTTCTTTATTTATAAGATGAGATGTTGACAAATGTCCATCATCAATCGACTCTATATTTGCAAAGTTCTCTTTTTTAATTGCTGAATCCGAATCACTCATTTGCCAATAGGCAAAGCCAATTAGCCCACCAAAGACTAATAAAGTAGCAAGGATAGAAAACCATTTTCTACCAAAAAGAGAACCGGTAGATCCTGAAACTGGATCATTGTCCAAATCTTCCGAAATATCATCCCACAATCCATCTTCATCAAAGTCATCATCAGATAACTTTTGATTGCCAAATCGCTTATTAAATTCATTTTCTAAATAACTCATAATAATTAATTTATCGACCTTTTAAATGAGTTGAAATCAGGTTTTATCAATGCCTTTTCGTTAATATTTTTTTTAAACCACTCCTTTGCCCTGGACAATCGTTTTCGCGAAAGCGACTCTGAAATTCCTAAAATCTGAGCGATTTCTTCATGTTTATATCCATCAATCACAAATAGATTGAAAACCTCGAAATAACCTTTTGGCAGTTGTTTTAAAATAGAAAGAAGATTTTCATCTGTCAATTCACCGGTAACCAAAGGCGTATAAATTACATCATGTTGTGCCGAATCAAATTCTACATTTGCATAACCAATCACGCGCTCATTATAATTGATGGAAGTATTGACAACAATTTTTGCTGCCCATTTTTTGATAGGTGCTTTTTGAGGATCGTAATTTTTCAGACTTCTGAAAATTTTGACAAAGCTTTCCTGCAACACATCCTTGGTATAGGAGGTGTCTCGCAAGTACCGATTGGCGACCGCTCTCAAATAGGGCAGAAGCAACAAATAGAGTTGCTTCTGCGCCATTCGATCTTGCGATTTGCAAGCGTTTATCAATTTTTCTTTTACTGACATTTATACTTAATAGTCTATCTAAATGAAATTCTTCTAAAGCATCCCTGAGCGTCTTCTACGGTGACCTCATAGAAGTCCCCATCAATAAAAGTTATTTCGTGGGTAGTTTCACCTGTATTCCAACGTACGTCGTAAGGCGGGGTACCACCAAGAGGAGTAACCCTTATTATTAAATTAAAAGGATCAACAAATGAATTTACAACAAAGTCAGTACATGGATCTCCATTCACATGATTTATGGCACCTGTTGTTTCGCATCCACTTGCATCAGTTGCGGTAACCGAGTATAATCCATCATCTATCACAACAATTGTATCGGTTGTTTCACCAGTAGACCATTCATATGTAAATGGAGGAATTCCACCAGTAAGAACGGTATATAATTTTCCGCCGCCTGGTGGAAGTCCTTCAACCCTTAAGTCGAAAGAAGGACAAGGATCGTTTAAGATAAATGCTTCTTTAAACACACAAAGATTGGCATCCTTAACCACTACCTCATAAGTTCCAGGAGCCGTAATCACTAATGAAGAAACCATTTCGCCTGTTGACCAATTGTAATTATATGGCGGCGTTCCTCCTACAACATTGACCAATAAAATATATTCAGAACCAGTCGAATCAACACTTATGCTTCCTCCAAAATCGTTACAAAGAACACCCCGCAAATCAATTGTATCAGAAGCTATACATAAATTTTCATCTGTCACGGTTACCTCAAAAATGCCTCCCATGGTTTTATAGATGGTTTGTGTTGTTTCGCCCGTTGACCATTTGTAATTAAATGGTGACGTTCCTCCACTTGGATTAGCAGTGAAAGAGGCCCCGGTTGAATCAAACTGCACATCAATTTCCACTATAAAATTGTCACAAGAGAAAGTTACAGTAATGCTTTTTGAAGCAGTGCAATCGTCTGCATCAGTGACTGTTACACCAAAGTCACCAACTGTTGTTACTCCGATGGCATCATTGGTTTCACCAGTTGACCATTCATAAGTGTAAGGAGCAGTTCCTCCAGTAATCGAAGCGACTGAGAGCAAGCTACCTTGACTTATTACATCAATTTCCATATTACAGGTAACCACGGTTGGGTCAATAGTTGGATCATCTATCGTCGTAACATCAATGTTTTCTTTTTTACAAGCTGTGAAAATTAAGATTCCACACAATACTAATAAAGAACTAAATTTGAAATTCATCTTTTGAAATTTTTAGTTTTAATTTGAACATGTTCTTAACGGATCACTTCGAAATGACTTTCAATAGTAGTACACGAGAATTTATGATAATGTGACACTTTTCTAATATTAATTTAAAAAGTTAGTTCTTTGTGTCTTAAATATACGGTTAATCTATTTGAAAAATGGAAAAATACATCTGCCTCCTCAGAGGCATCAACGTTGGAGGGAATCGCAAAATCAAAATGGTCGATTTACGAGTAGAACTTTCAAAGATTGAGTTAGAAAATATCAAAACTTACATTCAAAGTGGAAACATCTATTTTGAATCAAAGGAAACTGATTATCGAAAATTAGAAACTCGAATCACTGATTTGATATTGGATAAGTTTGGACACGAGGTGCCAGTGATGGTTCGCCAATCAAAAGAACTGAAAGCCATTTTTGAAAACAATCCATACCTATCGGAAGAAGAAGACTTGAGAATGATTCATGTCGGTTTCCTTTCGGAAGCACCGACAACCGAAGTATTTGATGAATTGGATATTGAAAAATTCGCTCCTGATAAATGTCAACTTTTTGAAAGAGCAGTTTACATTCATTACCCAAAAGGGTCTTACAACAGTAAATTGAGTGGCAGCTTTCTGGAGAAGAAGTTACAATTAAAAGT
>CALHBQ010000077.1 GCA_937930815.1 uncultured Saprospiraceae bacterium
TTGTTATTAAAAACGAATGCTTAAAAACATACTCAATTTTGAAAATTGAACCTATCTAAAGCTATGAAGAAACCTCTTTTCGCATATAATGAATTGCAAATCTTATATGACCTTAAATTCCTTCTATGGTTCAAAAAAAAATTACTCCATCGCATCATAAATTACCTGATGAATTCGCGGTCGAATATTTAAATCATAAATCGCTCGACTCAATCGAGTAGGGTATACTCGATTCGAAAGAAAAATATAAATCAGATCATGTTTTGGGTCAGCCCAAACGAGCGTTCCGGTATAACCCGAATGTCCAAAAGTATCAGGGCTGGCATCTTTGGCAGTACTACTTTTTTGCAGATGATATTCTAATAATGGTTTGTCAAAACCGATTCCTCGACGGATGTCTTTTTCTGGATATTGATATCGGGTGAATTCTTTCAAAGTCTCTTCTTTGATAAATCGCTCTCCACCATAAGTACCGCCATTCAAATACATTTGAAACAATTTTGCTAAATCAACTGCCTTCCCAAACAAACCTGCATGCCCCGAAATGCCACCCAACATAATCGAACCTTCATCATGTACTTGCCCGTGTATTTGGCTATTTCTAAAAAAAGTATCCCGTTCGGTAGGAATTATTTTTTCTAATGGAAAGTGCTGGTAGGCATTGAATGTCAATGAGTTAGCGCCTATTTTTTTATAAATATTTCCTTTTAAAAAGGTCTCGAATGGCTGGCTGCTCAAATTTTCGACGACAGTCGGATACAAATAAAAACCCATATCTGAGTAGATGTATTTGCCTTCCTCAGTGACAGGCGAATCTTTAATGGCTTTGAAAATCTTCTTATGATAATTTCGATGTAAATAAAGATTTTCGGAAATGCGGATAGGGTAACGTTTGCTTTGCTTTGATTTGAAAGTTCGGCGTTTCCATTTGCCATTTTTCTTTTTAGTGTCTTTCCAAAAAGGAATCCATCCTTTCAAGCCAGAAGTGTGCGTCAGTAATCTACGCAAGGTCATGTCTTCTTTATTCGACGGATAAAGCTCTGGATAGAATGCTTTGAGCGGAGATTCAAGATTGATTTTTTCATCATCAATCAAAGTCATAATTGCGGGTAACGAAGCCGCCACTTTCGTAATCGAAGCGAAGTCATAAATATCATCCAACTGCACTTTTCGAGTCGAGTCGTAGGTATGAAAACCCCAAGCTTTGTGGTAGATGAGTTTCCCTTCTTTTGCAATCAAAACCTGTGCGCCTGGGAATGCTTTCGCGGTAAGTGCCTCTTGCATCACGGAGTCAATTCCATAGTTCAGAATTTCTTTATCAATACCTACTAAATAGGCGGGCATGCAGCAATTGGAAAGAGTATCTGATTGACCAAAAACGTTAGTATTTCCAATTAGTAACAACAAAATCAATGCTATGTGGTTTTTAAACTTCATAAAAACAAAAGTACGAATTGAATGATGTTATTTTGAACCACAAAAGGAACAAAAGAATCATTAAAGGTCGCTTCTGTTTATCTTTTGTGCCCCTTTTGTTCCTTTTGTGGTTCATTAATCCACTACATTTGCACAAATTTAAAATATGCCAGAGAGTTCAAAATTAGAAAGCTGGAAAATATGGTTGCCAACCTTCGTTGGTTTAGCAACTGGATTAGGTATGCTATTGGGTTTAGGAATGGCTCCGAAAGGCCAACCAATTGTAATTGAAAACAATGATGAAGAGCCTACCAATTCATTGGGAAATGGCCGAATGGAGGAATTGATTCGATACATCGATGCGCGTTATGTGGATGATGTTGAAGATGATGAATTGGTCGAAGGAGCGATTAATCATATATTGGATGATTTGGATCCACATTCGAGTTATATTCCAAAAGATGAACTTAAAGAAACGACCGAGCGGTTGCAAGGTAATTTTGATGGCATCGGTATCGAATTTATGATTTTGGATGACACCTTGATGGTCGTTACACCAATCGCAGGTGGCCCATCTGAGGAAGCAGGAATTCTGGCAGGTGATAAAATCGTCGAAGTTGGAGATACAACAATTGCTGGAAAAGAAATCAAATCTGAAAAGATAATGACCTTGCTTCGTGGAGAAAAAGGAACGGATGTTGAATTGGGCGTTCGTCGTGGCAAAGAGAATAAATTAAGACGATTTACAATTACGAGAGATAAAATTCCAAACAACAGCGTGGACATCGGCTATATGGTCAATGAAAATACGGGTTATATCAAAATCAATCGCTTCAACGCAACGACCTACAAAGACTTTATGCTTCAATTGGAAGACTTGGTCGAGAAGCAAGAGATGAATCATCTCGTGCTTGATTTGCGTCAAAATCCAGGTGGTTATTTGATGGAAGCGACACGTATTTTAAGTCAGCTATTTAATGAAAGAGATAAGTTGATGGTTTACACCGAAGGCGATAAATCGACCCGTCAAGACTACAATACAACAGGTGCTAATTTTTTCGATGTTGGAAAAATTGCAGTATTGATTGATGAAGGTTCTGCGTCTGCAAGTGAGATTGTAGCTGGGGCAATTCAGGATTGGGATCGAGGCATTATCATCGGTCGTCGTACGTTTGGAAAAGGGCTCGTACAAGAGCAATATAAGTTGAGTGATGGCTCTGCTTTACACTTAACAGTTTCTCGATATTTTACGCCTTCTGGTCGTTGCATTCAGCGTGATTATACCAATGCCGAAGCCTATGAAGATGATTTTACTTCTCGTTTCAAATCAGGTGAATTGCAAGATCAATCCAAAATTGAATTGGTCGATACCACTGAATATTACACTGCTGGTGGTCGAGTTGTTTACGGTGGAGGTGGGGTGATGCCTGATGTTTTTGTTCCATTGGATACGACTTTGTATTCGACTTATTATTTGAAAATGCGTCAAAAGGTTGCCCCTTTTATTTTCAGATATGTTGAAAATAATAAATCCACTCTTGAATCTTGGAAAGAAGAAACAGCTTACTTCGATGATTTTGAAGTTTCTGATCAGATGTTTAAAGAGTTTTTGGCTTACGCCGAAAAAGACAAATCCTTAAAGAAAAGGAATGATGAAATTTTAACTGAAACGACCCCTGATTTGAAAATGCATCTCAAAGCCAGGTTGGCGAAGCATCTGTTTGACCAAACTGCACTTCATAAAGTGATTAATTTTCGTGACCCTATGTTGAAAGAGGCGACTCAGTGGATTGCTGGGGAGGCGAAGTTGGTGGAGATTCGGGATTGATTTTTCTGGGAGCGATTTGCAGAAAGCGATTTAGAGGAACGCGGATCAGCCAGGGCAGACACGTGACGCGGATAGACGCTAATATTCGCGGATTTTTTCTTGAGAAAAAGAGCGATTCAA
>CALHBQ010000078.1 GCA_937930815.1 uncultured Saprospiraceae bacterium
CTTTCTACCTCAATTTTACTATTTTGTAACTTCAAAAGTTCTTTAGTAATAGAAAGTCCAAGGCCAGTGCCTTGTCTCAAGTTTGCATTATCGACCTGACTGAAATCTTCAAAAATAGATTTCAATTTATCGGAAGGAATCCCAATTCCTGTATCCTTAACGGAGAAGAAAATATCCACTTCTGAGTTACGTTCTTCCTGCATTTTTATCGTAATATCAATACCGCCTTCGTCTGTAAATTTGATAGCGTTGTTGATAAGATTGTTCATGATTTGAGATAACCTCAATGGGTCACCAATCAACATAGCAGGAAGTTTTTCATCATAATTGAGCGATAAACCAATTCCTTTCTCAGCAGCTCGTGTGCCAAAACCATGATTGATATTTTTGATGATTTCTTCAAGGCTGAAATCAATTGCATTGATTTCTATTTTTCCAGCTTCTATTTTACTAAAGTCTAAAATATCATTGATGAGCTCCAATAAATTTTCAGCAGAAAACTTAAGTGTTTCCAAATGTGCTTTCTGGTCTGGGCGAGGTTCTTCTTGAAGCATCAAATAGATGAGTCCAATCACTGCATTCATCGGTGTTCGAATCTCATGACTCATAGATGAAAGAAACTGTGCTTTTACCAAAGAAGATTTGATAGCAGCTTCTTTTGCTTCGATTAATGTTTTCTCTGTGTTTTTTTGATGTGTAATGTCTCTTCCGATGCAGGTCGTTTTTATCAAATTACCTGATGGGTCAAATAGCATTTTATTGCGTTGCTCTATCCAAACAACCTCTCCGTCACTTCCAAGGATAGGAAGCTCAGATTGTGTTTCTCTTATTTTTTCTAATTGTTGCGTTCTGAAAAACTCTTGCTGTGCACTCAAATGCCATTTAGGAATCAAATCATCAAAATGAGTGGTTTGCTCTTTATCGAATTTTACGCCAGTAGAACTTAAAAAAGCATTGTTAGCGAAGACTAAATTTCCGTAACTATCAAATTCTGAAATCAATTCTTTAGAATTTGACATGACCTCTTTATAATGAGAAAGTCTTGTTTGCATTTGATTGATAACAGACACTTGTCTTTTCTCAAAGTCTTTTGCATGGTTGTACTGAGCCGCCACCAAAAAGAAGATGAAACAGAACCCAGCGGCTACAAGGCTAATAATGCCGTAGGAAAAAGAAAGATACCAGAAAAGCGGTTGGAAAAGAATCAAGGATGAACCAAAAACAAGCGAAAGCCAATAGATAGCTTTTGCCATTGGCTCGATTCTACTCTTATTCGATTTCGTAGTGGATTTCGTGGGAAAATCAACTACTTTTTTTGTTATTGTATTATCCATGGTTATGGTTTGAAAGCTCTAAAATAAATGGGGGCTTACATACCTTTTCGTACGGGGGATAATTACTGTACAAAAACGATTCAATAATCAAGCCAGAAATCTAAGAATATTTTTAATTTGTGACATAGTAGATTTGTTTTTTTGCATTTTGTGTTATTTCAATGCTTATGAGCTTTCAGATTGATTTTCGGAAACCAACATGGTGAGCTTCTCAAATAGATGATTAGGTTTAAATGGTTTAGTAATAAAATCATTTAAACCTGATTTGATGGCCCTCTGTTTGATTTCCAAAACTGCGGAGGCTGTTAATGCGATTATTGGAAGGGTAGCGTATTTGCCTCTCAAAGCACGAATCGTTTTAGTCGCCTCTATTCCATCCATAACGGGCATTTGCAAGTCCATCAAGACGATGTCGTAATCTTTCGTTTGAACTTTTTCAACGGCGATTTTTCCGTTTGCAGCAATGTCTATTTTCAAATCCCATTTTTGCAGAATCTTAGAGGTGACTTTTTGATTGATGATATTATCTTCAACAATCAGTACTTTTTTATTGGCCAAAATATTATTGCCTGTGGCAAGTTCTGATAAAGAATAATTATTAGAATTACCACTTAAGGTTCCAGACGCAGGTTTGGCTTTTTTCTCGAAAGAGAGTACGAAAGAAAATTTTGAACCTTCGCCCAGCTCACTTTCAACATGTATTTTTCCATTGTGAAGATTAATCACTTTTTTTGAAAGAGCTAAACCCAGACCAGCACCTTGTCTGATAGTTTCGTTGTGTGCCAATTTAAAATCTTCAAAAATCAATTCTAATTTATCTTTTGGAATTCCAATACCAGTGTCGGTTACGGAGAAGTAAATCTCAACGATGTCCTCACTCTGAGATTGTTCGATAATATCAATCGTAACGGATCCTTTCTCCGTAAATTTGATAGCATTATGCGCCAGATTATTTAAAACTTGTGAAACCCTTAGTGGGTCCCCTGTCAGATTGCTTGGGAGTTTTTGGTCAATGTTAAAGTTTAGCTTCAGCCCTTTTTCAGTTGCCAGTTTTTCTAATCCAAATTGAACAAACTTTGTCATTTCCTGAAGCGTAAAATCTTTCTTTTGAAGTTCTATTTTGTCCTCTTCCAGTTTGTTGAAATCAAGTATGTTTTTGATTAATTCTAAAAGATTGTTAGCTGAAAACTTTAATGAATCTATTTGATCCTTTTGTTCTGTAGAAAATTTCTCTTCGTCCATTAAATTGACAATCCCAATGATCGCATTCATCGGAGTACGAATTTCATGACTCATCGAAGACAGAAACCTGGCTTTAGCCAAAGCTGCATCTTCGGCAAGTTCTTTTGCTTTTTTTAGATTTTCTTTGGCTTCTTTATCAATCGTAATATCTCTGGCAACACAGATTGCTTTTATAAAATTTCCATGCTCATCAAAAATCATATTAGTTTTTTGACCAAGCCAAATGGTTTTTTGATTTTTTGAAACGATGGGAAATTCATCATAATGAACACTAATTTTATTTTTTATTTGATTGCTAATAACCTGTAACCTTTTTGCACGAAATGGCTCTGGAATAATATCATGAATATTAAGTTCCTTCAGTTCTGAAAAATTAAAGCCCGACGCTTTTTCAAAAGCAGTATTGA
>CALHBQ010000079.1 GCA_937930815.1 uncultured Saprospiraceae bacterium
AATTTCTTTTTGAAAAAACGGAAAGCAATTGCAGGTTCAGTTGTCGTTCCAGATTTCGAAATCATGTTGATTGCAAAATCTCTATCACCAACCACTTCCATCAAATCTTTGTGATAAGTGGAAGAAATATTGGTACCTGCAAAGTAAATCTCAGGGCCTTTACGTTTGTTTTTTGGAAGGTTATTGTAAAAACTATGCGATAAAAAATCTATCGCCGCTTTAGCACCTAAATAAGAACCACCGATACCGATTACTATCAAAACCTCTGAGTTGCTACGGATGTCTTCGGCAGCTTGTTTTATCGCTTTGAACTCGACCTTATCGTACTTTTGAGGTAGGTCAGCCCAACCCAAAAATTCATTTCCAGGTCCTTTTTTTGTTTTTAATAATTTGTCAGCCGTGCTGATGAATGGCTCCAATAGTTCCATCTCTCCCTCTTTGAGAAATGATTGAGCGCCCTCAACTTTGAATTTTAATTTGTTCATTTTTTGACATTAGAATGTACGAGCAAGCAACAATTATAATATAATTGTTATTTTTTTGTACACAGGATTGATTTACGGAAAAAATGCTTTAAATTGAAATATCCTCAGAAAGTCGAAATAAAATTTTCAATTTAAAACGATAAGACGGCGCGAATTACGTCATTTGTATCCAAATAATTGCTTTTTTCTTATGAAAAAAAATGTCATCTTAATTATATCTTTCTTTTTATCGAGTTGGCTCTTTGGTCAATCAACATTAGATGTATTGTTGGATGTCAATTTTAGTAAAGTATCAATTGAAGCTGCCTTGAAAAAGGTAAATGAGCATCCGAAAATTCAAATCTCCTACAGCTCAGAGTTATTGACTATTGATAAAGAGGTGACCCTTTTTGGAATAGATTTGAAATTGAAAGAAGTCCTTGAAAATGTTTTGGATGGAACGAATCTCAGATTTAAAGCCATCGGAAATCAAGTTGTTATTTTTAAAAGCAATGTCGTTCCTACAAAAAAACGATATCCTATTTACGGGTATATTGAAGATGCTTTGACGGGTGAACGATTGATTGGAGCCAATATTTACGAAAGTGAAAACATGTTTCAGGGAGTTACCTCAAATGGTTTTGGGTATTTCAATCTTTCGATACTCGAAGGAGACGTGAGACTGGTAGCTCAATATGTTGGGTATGAAAATTTTGTTTTGGAAAGGAGACACAAAAGTAGCAAGCTGATTACCATTAAGTTAAAACCTGCAACCACTGATTTGGGATTAGTTCTCATTAGCGGAAAGCGGTTTGAAGAGGAGGATTTGAAACCAATTACCAATATTGACAAGGAACGGATGAAGTTGCTTCCTGCCTTAGGTGGTGAAACCGATTTAATGAGAAATGTAAACACAAGAGCAGGAGTACAAAGTGGTGCAGAAGGTATTGGAGGAACACATGTGAGAGGAGGAGGTTCTGATCAAAACCTCATTTTATTGGATGATGCGCCCGTTTATAATCCGTCGCATACTTGGGGGATTTATTCGATTTTTGATGATAATACTATCAAGGATGCACGCGTTTTTACCAACGGATTTCCAACTAAATATGGAGGTCGATTGTCCTCTGTGGTGGATGTCAGAACGAAGGATGGTAACAAGCATGATTATGAAAAGGAGTTAGAAATTGGACTGCTTTCTGGTAAGTTTAGAGCGGAAGGTCCAATTATAAAAGATAAAGCCAGTTTTATTTTGAGTGGTCGAACTTCATTCACTGGACTTTATTCCAATATTTACTTTTCAAATCAAAGAAGAGAAAAAGGAGTAAATGGAACAATCAACTATCATTTTTATGATGTGAACGCCAAACTCAATTATTCACCTAATAATAAAAATAGAATTCATCTCAGTTATTATAAAGGCAATGATAGTTATGATGATGATTACTTGAAGGATACTACAGATGTATTTACAACTGCACGATTCAAAAATACACTGGTTCAGGATTGGGGAAATACGATTGGAACATTTCGTTGGAACCGTTCTATTTCTAATAAAATGTTTGGAAACCTATCAGTGACCTATAGTAAGTTTAATTACCAATCGACAGAAGAGACAGAGGCAGTGATTAGATTTAGAGGAGCAATTCAGGAGCAGCAAAGCAGTTTTAGACAATATAATTCCAATATAGAAGACCGGACAGTTAAAATGGACTTTGATTATTTTCCAAATCAAAAGTACAAAACAAGGTTTGGAGTACAGGGGACGTTGTACAAATTTCAACCAGGAATAGTCGATGTTTATTTAGACAATTTTGATAGCTCAATAAATCCCGATTCTCTAGACCGTGGATTGGATAGTTTATGGGAACAAGGTGCAATGAATGCCTCGCAAGCAAGTGCTTATCTGGAGCAAGAATTGAAATTTTTTAGGAAAGGAAGTTTGAGTATTGGTGCATTCGCTTCTGTTTTTTTGGAACAAAATAAGAATTGGTACGGTGTAGATCCGCGATTGAGATTGGGGTGGAAATGGAATAAAGAAATAGCGAGTGGTTTCAATTTTGAGTCAATGACCCAATATTTACATTTATTATCCCCTTATTCGATTGGTTTGCCTGAAGATATTTGGGTGAGTGTGACGGATTCAATACCACCTCAGCGAGCGTTTCAATATACTCTATGGAGTACTTTTAATTTGAAAAAAGGAGAAACTTTTACAATTTCAGGTTACTATAAAAAGCTAAATAATCTGATTGATGTAAAAGACGAATTAGCCTATCAATTTAATGCAAACGACTGGGAAACCGTCGCTACCACTGGAAAAGGAGAATCATATGGAGTCGAATTAGAATTGTCGAAATCTTGGGGTGACCTTTTTGATGCGGATATTAATTATACCTATTCAAAGTCAACGCGAGAATTTGAAGAATTAAATTTTAACGGAAAACCTTTTCCCTATCGATACGACCGTCGTCACGTCGGTAATTTTTCAGGTACCTATAATTTTTCGAAACGATTGAAATTTTCGGCTGCTTTTACTTTTGGCACTGGTTTAGCGATTACTCAACCTGTAGCTAACTATGTAATTACGCCGATAAATTTCCCGCCAATCAATATTAAAAGAATTGATACGCGAAATAATACACGGATGCCAAACTTCCATCGACTTGATATTGGAGGGACTTATGATTGGCTTGGAACTGTAGGAGTACAAAAAATTAAATTTAGCATTCACAACATTTACTTTAGACAAAATGCGATATTTTATGAATTAAGAAAAGAAAAAAATGATGAAGGGGAAGATGTCGAAAGGTTGTATCATCGCTATGTTCCTCCATTTTTACCGTCATTTAGTTATACTCTTCGGTTTTAATTTTGTAGATTTGTAACGCCCAAGACTTTTATTTCATGAAGAAGATAACCAGCCACCTTTTTATTATTTATTTGGCCTGCACTTTTGTTAGCTGCATTGCGCCTGCACCACCATTGGAGGTACCTCCTGGTGAGTCTAAATTAGTCATCAATGGAACCTTTACAAATGATGAGAACTTTCAGGTAGTTCTTTATAAAATCCGTACAGGATCTGAGGAGGTATTATATGTAGAAAATGCAGAGGTACGTATCTTGTCTGAAGACAATGAATTATTAGAAACACTAACTTCTTTTCCAGCAAATGAAAAGTCAAATGTCCCTTGCTACGGTTCAGTTGATTTGAAAGCTGAGGTTGGGAAACTTTATAAAATAAATGTAAAAGCACCCAATTTCCCTGATTCAACAACGGCAGAAAGTATTATTCCACTTCCTTCTGGAGTAGCTGCTGGATCTTACAACACGAGCAATACGGTTGATGTCCCAGATCTGGCAAAAGGAATGTTTCTTCAAGTTGAAATAGAAGATGCCGATGTCTTAGAGAGAAACTATTTTCATTTGAATTTTTATCATTTGGTAAAAGTTGATCTAAATAATGATGGTTTAGTAGACCCAATGGGAGATCCGATGAGGATGAATAAATTTTCTCCAAATGATCCTGGCAGCTTATTTGTCGAAAACCGAGGGGTTTTATTGACTGATAGGTCTTTCCCTTATCCCGTAACCAAAAAGAGATTTATTTATAAAGTCGAATTTGAAGAAGAAATTCTTGCTGCATTGGCAAATAAAGATAATTACGGAAGTATTCGTGTGGAATTGAGGACTGTCAGTGAATCGTATTATAATTTCCTGACTTCAAAAATTGGCCAAAATAATTCGAATTTCAACCCTTTTTTAAATTCAGATCCTGAATACACAAATGTCCTAAATGGTCTTGGACTTTTTAGTGGTTTTAGTACCAAAACGGATACAATTGTCATTAGAAGGTAAATTGATTTTTATCAAAAAAAATGGGCACTACCTTATGGAAGTGCCCATTTTTTTTGCTTGATTTTTAAATTTGGCGTATGAAAAATATTCAAATATTCATTTTCGTATCTATTTTTCTCAGTTTTAGTATTAAATGTAAGGTTCGTCAATTTGAAATTAATCCAATGGATCAACTCAATTCTATTGAGAAGAAAAAAGAGTTTTTGACCAATTTATTTAATGAAGATCAAAAATTGAGGCAAGGTCAAGATTCTAAAATAATGATTGAGCATGGTCATAAATCAGAGGAATTTTATGCTTTTATAAGGAAAGTTAAAGCACAAGATTCTATAAATTTGATAAAAGCTGAATCCTATTTGAGCAAATACGGTTATCCAAAATTGGAAGAAGTGGGAGAAATTCCTACCAGCGCAATTTGGACGGTCATTCATCATTCTGGGAATAGTGAAGTACTATTTAGAAATTTTCCATACATATATCAAGCGTATTTGGATGAAGATTTGGACGATGGCGCTCTTTCTTTTTATTTGAATGGAATGTATCAAATTGAGTTTAAGGAGCGATTCCGAAAGACAAGCACCTATTCCATAAAAGAAGAGATTAATACCTTGATTGAAGTTTTAAATTTGCAGGTACCTTAAAATTTACTAAACACCTTCTACCACTTTATGTAATCTCAAAAATAAATTTGTAGAAATGTCGAAGATGCATCATTGGACTTTATTGGTAATTTTGGCTTTTATTTTTTCATGTAAAACAAAGCGGGTAGTCAAACCAATGGAATATTACAATCCTTTTGAAAAAGAAAACGAAGCATCAATGTTTTTCATTGACATTGAGATTGATCTGAAAAAAATGGAAGAAGGGTTGAATCAAAACATCCCAGACACACTTTTCAATTCGAATGTAAGTGAAGCAGGAGTGGATGTTCAGGCATTTAAATCGGGCAATATCAGAGTCAATATTGACCAAAATGCGATTGATTTTAAAATCCCTTTAAAATTAAATATTAAAAAGAATTTAGGAATCGGTAGTGTCTCAGCAGATGGAGAAATCGAAATGGATTTTCGGTCAGCTTATACGATTAGCCCCGATTGGGATATTTCTACAACTACTGATTTGTTACATCATAATTGGATTAAACGACCGATTTTAAAAGCTGGTTTTATTAAAATTCCAGTTGAATCAATAGCCAATATAGTCATCGGACAAATGCGCCAGCAAATGGTACAAACCATTGATAATGAGATAGATAAGAATTTAGATTTGAAAAATTTGGTCACCAAAATTTGGTCCGAAATCAAAAAGCCAATTTTGGTTTCTCCTGAATATCACACTTGGGCGATGCTCCGTCCAGCCGAGTTTTCTTTGATGCCATTGAAGAAATTTGGAAACGATACTTTAAAAACTCAATTGCAGGTTTTGATGTCGCCTGCCGTGAACGTCAGCAAAACAGGTGGCCAATTAGAATACGAAAAAGAGCTACCGCATTTCCAATGGTCAGAGTCTTCGAACGAAAGTTTGGATATGAATATCAACTCGTTCGTTCCGTTTGAGGAAGCTGAGGCGATTGCTAAAACCAGTTTAATGGGCCAATCATTTGGCAGTGGAAAAAATGTGGTAACTGTGGAAGATATTGATTTGTATGGTCAGGGTAATTATTTGATAGTTGAAACCCTACTTTCAGGTTCCTACAATGGAGCCGTTTTCGTAAAAGGTGAACCTAAATATGACCCTGTTAGAGATAGCGTGATTTTAGATGGTTTAAAAATCGATTTGAAAACTAAAAATATTCTGATGAAAGGTGCTGGCCTCATTTTTAAAGGAAAAATAAAGAAAATGATTCAGGAGAGTTTGGAAGAGCAAATCAATTTCAATATTACGGAGATGAAGAAAATGATTCAACAACAACTTGATGCACCACCACTTCCAAATGGAATAAATTTAGAAGCACAACTCGGTAGTTTGAAAATTTTGAATGTTTATTTGACGCCGAAAGGAATTAAGACGATGGTTAATTTTAAAGGTAGTGCGCTGTTACAGATTAATGGGATACCAGCGAAGTGATGATTAAAGCATTTCCACAATTCGTACCCTGAGCGAAGCCGATGGGCACGAGAACGGAGATCGATTTCTATGTTTGTACCCCTTCGACTTCGCTCAGGGGACGCATCGTTTGCTTCGCTTTTGGACATCCATCTTGTTATTATTTCGAAATCTGATAAATAAACCCAGCCGAAGGCGTAAAACCCAAAATCTGATGATAATTCGCAGCTAAATCAAGCCCAAAACCACTCTTCATTTGATAACCTGCTCCAAAAGCAAAAGAGGTTGGATTGGTACGAATAGCAGCTCGAAATTCTAAATTGGGAGTTGGCAAGTAAGTCATGCCGCCTCTAAAGGAAGATTCAAAATTTAAGTCCTTTTCAAACTCAGCGAAGAGGGTAGCAGTTTCGATAAATTTATAATTCAAACCAATTTTTAGGTTGGAAGCTAAGATTTCGTCTTCATTTAATTTGGCTCGGATTGGGTTGAGGGTATGCATTCCGAAAGTCAATTTTTTGGAATATTCATATTGCATTCCAAATTCAAAAGTGAAAGTGGAAGCACTTCCAAAATCGCCCGTTTGTAAATTGAAAAAATCTAACTGGCCGCCCATGACAAGATTTTTAAATAATTTTCGGCCGTAAGCCAAACCAATTTTTTGCTCACTTAAAGTTTGAAAACCAAAATAGCCAAGTGTTGCTCCGAAGTTTCCAGCTTTAGTTGGAATGACCACTCCAGCGGTTACACCAGTCAATTCTTCCAACAAAAATCGTTGTTCTGCGAAAGCAAAAGCACCTAAGGTATCCATGTGGGCGATTCCAGATTGGTTTCCGGCTAAGGCATAGATATCATCGAAAGTTGTGTTGATGCCGTTGAGCCCACCAGCTTTGCCTGAGCCAAGGTTATTGAAAACCCCCTGAGCCAAACAGAAATTTGAAATCAAAACAAAAAATACGGCTATTCTAAAACTCATTGAATTGTTTTTTCGCAAAGGTAAACGACTCAGTTTCTTTTCAGGCATATTTTTGGATTATGAATGAATATGAGAACATTTTTTTATTTCATTCTAATTTGGTTTTGTTTTTCATGTCAAGACGTTCAAACGACTGATAATCAGTCAGTTGCTCCGCATTTGATAAGTAATGAATTATCAAATTTCACTCAAGAAGAATTAGAAAGTTTAAAAAAAGCGGAAGGGATAACAACACCAATTTTCAGTGCATCGACTTTGACTGAGCATAATCTTTCTGGAAACAACTATTTATATAATATTACAAAAATCGGTGAAAGTGAGTTGCTATCTCAAACTCTGAAGTTGGAAAATATGCAAACCAAATTTGAAAATTCTTTCGAATTGGTCCATTTGTTTGTGATTGAAAAAGATAAGGAGGAGTTAAATTTTTATATACGCAAAAACAATT
The DNA here is from genome assembly GCA_937930815.1 of uncultured Saprospiraceae bacterium. GTDB lineage: Bacteria > Bacteroidota > Bacteroidia > Chitinophagales > Saprospiraceae > JAGQWW01. The sequence continues at coordinate 7,790 of CALHBQ010000079.1, forward strand.
TGGCTGCTCCCGCATTTATAATATCTGAAAGTTCATTTTTAGAAAAAGAAGCAAATTGGAAAGGGGAGTTCCCCGCAGTTTGGATGAAAAACGAAAGTGAAGGAATCAATATGATTTACGAACAAAAACTTTCTAAGGAGGAACTTTTAACTATTTTGCAGATTGTAACGTTATAATAATAGAAGCTGCTTAAAAAATATATTTTTGCAGTGTATTAAATCGAATATTTTAAACATCAAATAATAAATATCATGGCATTCGAATTCACGGATACAAATTTTAAAGAAACAGTTCTTGATGCTAAAGGACTTCAAGTAGTTGACTTTTGGGCAGAATGGTG
>CALHBQ010000080.1 GCA_937930815.1 uncultured Saprospiraceae bacterium
TACTTGTCTCCCTTTGGAGGGAGATGCCGATAGGCAGAGGGAGGAATTTACTACTAACTAAAATTCCACCCCCTTAATCCCCCTCCAAAGGGGGACACAAGTAACTCAAGTCTTAAGAAGAAAGTATTTTGCTCGAATCACTAAAATTGCCAAAGCCTTAATTTTCACTAAATAAAATTTCAAAATAAGAATAAATGAATTTTTTCCTTTCCGAAGAACAATTAATGATTCAATCTGCCACAAGAGATTTTGCACAAAATGAATTGTTGCCTGGCGCAATAGAAAGAGACCGAGATAAAAAACACCCGACTGAGCAAATCAAAGCGATGGGTGATTTAGGTTTTATGGGAATGTTGGTTAAACCAGAATATGGTGGAACGGGCATGGATACACTTTCCTATGTTTTGGCAATGGAAGAGATTTCAAAAATTGATAACTCTTGTTCAGTTTGTATGTCCGTTCAAAATTCTTTGGTGTCATCAGGTATTCAAGCCTATGCTTCTGAAGAATTGAAACATAAATATTTGCCAAAATTGTCGAGTGGAGAAATGATTGGTGCGTTCTGCCTTTCTGAGCCGGAAGCGGGTAGTGATGCGACGATGCAAAGAACTACTGCGGTTGATGAGGGTGACCATTACATTGTCAATGGAACCAAAAACTGGATAACCAATGGTAAGTACGCAGGTATGTACATCGTTATTGCTCAAACCGATGCCGAGAAAGGGCACCGAGGAATCAACGCAATCATTGTCGATGCAGATGCAGAAGGCGTAACCACAGGTGAGTTGGAAGACAAAATGGGTATCCGTGCTTCAGACACTTGTTCAGTAATGTTTCAGGATGTAAAAGTTCCAAAAGAAAATAGAATAGGAGAGGATGGATTCGGTTTTAAATTCGCCATGAAGGTTTTGAGTGGTGGACGTATCGGAATTGCGGCTCAAGCATTAGGAATCGCAGGCGGCGCTTACGAATTGGCGTTGAAATATTCTCATGAAAGAGAAGCATTCGGAAAAGCAATCAATAAACACCAAGCAGTTGCTTTCAAATTGGCTGACATGGCTACGCAAATCGAAGCGGCCAAAATGATGGTTTACCGCTCAGCTTGGTTGAAAGATAATAATATGCCTTATGACCAAGCTTCTGCCATGGCTAAATTATTCGCCTCAGATATTGCTCAAACGGTTACGACAGAAGCTGTTCAGGTACATGGAGGTTACGGTTATGTTCGTGAATATCATGTAGAAAGATTGATGCGTGACGCAAAAATCACTCAAATCTACGAGGGTACTTCTGAGATTCAGAAAATCGTTATTTCCAGAAATGCGATAAAAGGGAAATTGTATTTGCCGGTTAAGGAGGAGTTGGTGACGACTTAATTTTGGAGATTCTTTCTGTTGTAAAAATAGGTCTGTCGGTTTTGGCAGACCTATTTTTTTATGGAAAGAAAACAACTTCTATCTTCTTTTTCTTGTTCAATAAAAGCAATAGGAATTTTCTGAATTTCCGACTTTGAATAAAAGTGCTTAATTTCGTAAACAAAAAATGAAAAATATGGACGCATCATTGCAAATGCCATTCAATTCTGCGCAGGTAGAAATTCTCAAACTTTTCTCACAGGGGTTGACAGATCAACAAACAGAGGAGTTGCGAAAATTGCTAATTGAATTTAGATTTAAATTATTGGATGAACACGTAGTCGTAGCAGCTACTGCAAAAGGAATGACAGCTAAATCAATTGACGAAGCATCAAAAGAACATCGCCGTACAGCTTACGAAGGCAAGCCCAAGCGTGAAAAATGAAAACAATGAAAGTGGTCATTGACACCAACGTTCTTTTAAACGCTATTTACCCTAACTCCAAAAATTATTGGATTCGAAAAGCTTTGGAAAAGAGGAGACATTAGTCTATGTGTCACGACTGACATTTTAGATGAATATGCCGAAATTATTGAACGGTTTTATGATTTAAAAACAGCAGAACTACTTTTTTCTGTCCTCGAGATTCTTCCCAATATTCTTTCAATTAACAAGTATTTCTTTTGGAAACTCATTCCTGAAGATCCATATGATGAGAAATTTGCAGATTGTGCGATTGCCGCAGGCGCAGATTTTTTAGTTACAAACGATAAGCATTTCAATAAATTAAAATCACTTCCATTCCCAAAAATTAATATTGTCAATGAAGAAGAGTTTAAAGTTGCTTTTGAAGATTTCTTTGGAGCTAAGTTTAGCTAAACAGCAAATCGTTATTTCAAGAAATGCGATAAAAGGGAAATTGTATTTGCCAGTGAAGGAGGAGTTGGTTAATAGTTAGGATTCTTCTTTTTAAGATATTGAAAAAAGGCTCATCGGTTTGGTGGGCCTTTTTTTTATGGATTTCTTAAAGAACTGTTTCTCGATTTAATAAAGTACGAACAAAAGGAAATTGAATTTCTAAATAGAACAAACCATAAAAGATTAATAGAAATCCAAAACTATTCATTTTGTAAAATGAAATTTCTATAGAAATAAGTGCAATTAAAACCAAGATACTATTTAGAAAAAAAAGAAAAGCAATTCGTAAAAAAGAAGCGTTATCCTTATTTGTTAAATGAAGTATTACAATGAAAAACATAAATGAAAGTCCCCAAGGGTCTGCATTAGGTAAATATTGAAAATTATTATCATAATCATAATCCGATACAAAATATAATATGAACAAATGACCCATAAGGAAAATAGCGTAAAAAAAAGTTTTACTATTTTTTTCTTCATTAAACTTTTCCTTTAATTTTATCCAGAATTTCATAACCGTCAATTTTATTAATTATTCCTATTTCCCCGCCCGCGTAATCTCCCGCTTCCCCGGAGGCCCAGGCAACGCTTCAATTTCAAATCCAACCTTTTTCAAAGTTCTTTTTACAACGCCTTTGGCGCAGTAGGTTGTCAAAACGCCGCCAGTTTTAAGGGCATCGTACATTTTTTGAAGAAGTGGTTCTTCCCAAAGTGTGGGCTGACAGTCAGGGGCGAAAGCATCGAAATAAATCACATCAAATTGATTGATGAAATAAATTTCTTCAAATCGCCGCTTTTGTTTTTCGAATAGAAAGTTATCGGTGAGTTGATGTTTTTGTTCCCAAGGCAGTTGGTGCATTTTTTTGAAATGGGCTTCCATTTCTTCGCCTAAGATTTTTCCATGGTTGAGTTCTGCTATATCTTCATCGGTCAGCGGGTAAGCTTCCAAAGTAGTGTAATCAATAGATAACCCTTCACAAATTGCTTCTTGAAGGGTCATGATGGCATTTAGCCCAGTTCCAAAACCAATTTCTAAAATTGAAATTTCTTTTGAAGTGGCTGCCTTATATTTTAAACC
>CALHBQ010000081.1 GCA_937930815.1 uncultured Saprospiraceae bacterium
AAATAAACAACTTCTGCTACATCTTTCGAAGTGACAGGTTTGAAATCTTCGTAAATCTTAGCTCGTTCTTTATCGCCATCATATCTTACCTCTGCAAATTCAGTTTCTTCAACATGGCCAGGAGCGATTTGACTTACTCTAATATTGTATTTGTGGAGGTCAATTCTCATCCCTTTTGTAAGGGCATCAACCGCATGTTTAGTGGCACAATAAACGCCACCGTTTGGATAAACTTCTTTTCCAGCAATGGAGCAAATATTAATGATATGCCCTGACTTTCTGGAAACCATAAATGGGGCAACCATTCGCGTCATGTAAAGTAATCCTTTGAAGTTGGTATCAATCATCGTTTCCCAATGCTCCAAATTTCCTTCATGAATTGGCTCAAAACCTTTTGCTAAACCAGCATTGTTGACCAATATGTCAATATTCCTCCAATCCTCAGGAATTGAATTGATTGCTTTCGCAACTTCATCATTATTTCGAACATCAAAATCAAGCGTCAGAGCTGCAATTTTATTGGCAGCTAAATTTGATTTCATTTCGGCTAAACGGTCAGCGCGTCTTCCTGTCAAAATCAACCTTGTATTTCCAGCTTCCGCAAAAGCCATTGCAATTGCTTTTCCAATGCCAGAAGTAGCACCCGTTATCAATATCGTTTTTGTTGATTTTGTAACTGGAATATGAATAGGTGCTTGCACAGAAATTCCTTCTGTTTTTTTAATAATTGGAATGCTCTTTTTATGCGTTTTGATTCGTTTGACCACCTTTCTGATACCGAATGCGATATCGTTATCTTCAGTTCTAAGTTCTGGATTTATATTGCAAGCCTTATCGTAATACAATTTCGCTTTATCCATATCACTCATTTTGTAATAGAGTAACGCGATATCGTAATTGACAAATTTATGAGTCGGTTCCAATCTTAAAACTTGGTGAAATTGTTGGAGTGCATTGGCAGAGTTACTGGTGTTCTCGGCCAATAGTGTTGCCAATCTATAATTCGCTTCAGTGTTTTTAGGATTAAGTTTTAATTCGTTTCGAAAGCACTTTTCAATTTTTTTAATGTTTGGTGAATTATTGATTAGCATCAATAATCCCAACCTGAAATTAACATCAGGGAAGTCAGGATGATTGTCGAGCACTCCGCCGTAAAAGTTGATAGCGGTTTGATGATCTCCTTCCAATTCAGCCATTTTTCCCAATAAAAAAAGCGTCTTGGTATGTTGTGGATCATACTCAAGATTTTCTTTTAAATGGAATTTTGCCAAATTCAGACTGCCTGCATATCGGGCAAGGGAAGCACCATATTCGTACTTTAACGTAGAGTTTTTAGGATTCGACTCAAGTCCATCTTTCAAAACTTTCAAACCATCTGCTTGATTTTCTTTTTTGAAATATGACTGCGCTTTTTTGATGATTTTACTAACCTGACCATTCGATTTGTTGGTCGCTTTTTCTTTCAGATAAAGTGCATCCAAATCTTCGATACCATTGTCCTCAACTAAATCGGCAACTTTCATTTTTTCTTCTTTTTCAATTTCGTCGATAATTTCATCAGGCGTTTGAAAATCAGTCATTGAAACTATCCCAGATAAAGAAAGTACTTCTGGCGCAGCGGTATTTATGGTTTCAGAAGCATGTTCTCCCAAGGAAAACTCTTCGATAACTGGTTCTTCTACATCTGCTGTTATTACTTCTTGTTCAATCTCTACTAACTCTTCAGCTGCCTCATTTGCCAAATTTTCGAGATAAGTTTCAAATCCTTCCGAGTCATTTACTCGAATGTAAAAATTTTCAAAATTAGTATTTGCTAAATCTTTAAAATCCATTGTACCTGTTTCCGTCAAGGATTTTAAAAAATCACCCACTTGGGTAGAAATACTTCTGATGATTCTTAGGTAGTTACCGAAATTTTCAGTTTCTGTTTCAGGAATCGAGCTTTTTTTTGAGCGCGTCTCTAAGTATTTGTTTTGCCAAAAGTTTAAATATTTGATAACGCCACTCAATTTTTTGAATGAAGTATCTATCGATTTCGATTCATGTTCGTCATTTTTTATTTTTCCGTCACAAACAATTATTTCAAAATCTTTATGGTTTTTTACTTCTTTATAAACTTCATAAAGATTGAAAAGGCAATCCTCTGATTTTAGAAAATTGTCAGAAACCAATAAAATTCCAGGTTGGTTGGATTTTAAGATCGCTGATGCAAATTCTCCAGAATTATTGAATGTGCTTGAGTTGAAATGTGTCAATTTGTAGCCAGCCTTCGATAGGTAAGACTGGACAATTAATGCCTCCTCCTGATTGGCGGGATGATACCCAAGTATGTAATTTTTCGGTGGTGCCATTTTGTGTTAATGCTTCAGTTGAAGCTGATTAAAATCTATTTTTAATCAGTTTCTTAGTGTAAAATAGTGTGAATTTTCTCTTCTTTAAAGTTTTTTGAACTTCAATAGTCTTAATTCTAAAATGAGTTGTAGAGCAATCGATGCTTATTTTTTCGATAATTGAGGCAAAAAATTTAAGAATAGCCTTAGCTATTGTTCAATTTTTTAACGAAAAGTAGCGGAAAAAGAAGTATTCGAATTGCATACAAATTATTTTAGAATAAAGACTAATAGAAACAAAACCGGGAAGGGTAAAGTTACGGTCTTATTCTTTATTCATTGAGCAATTCCTCCATAAATGCATTAAATTCTTTTTGAAAAGAATCGAAGCTACTCGTAGCTGGCCCAGAGAAGCCAGTGTGGATTTTACGAACCTTATTATTTTTGTCAATAAAAATCAAAGTTGGGTAAGAGATAATTTTATTGAGCATTGGCAAAGTTTCAGAGGCATCCGATTTATTTGCATACCCTCCATAGAGCAAATCATATGGAATATTCAAGTTCTCTTTGTATCTTTTGATAGTGGAAACTGCTTTTTCTTTTTCCTTATATCGCTCGTAAGAAATACCGATTACCTCAAGTTTATCAGAAGGATTTTTTTGCAAATAATCTAAAAGGAAATTGGTTTCATCTCGACAATTTGGACACCAAGTACCTAATATTTGAACCAATTTTACTTTGCCATCATATTTCTTATCGGAAAGGCTAACCGTTTTTCCTTCCGTATTTTCAAAAGAAAAATCGAATTTATCATATCCTTCTTTTAGGAATGTCAACTTGTCTGGGTCACCTAAAACGACATCTGGATTTCGCTTACCACTCCAAGTCGTTTTATAATGACTACCTGAGCGAAAAGTTCCAATCAAAGATTCATCTTCCAAAATTATTCCTTCAAATAAAAAGGCATGAGAACCATCAAAGCAGGACAAATAAATTTTTTCATCTTGAACTGTTCCTTCCAAAAAACGGTAATCACCCGTTTCGGTCAAAAAGGTACCAGTAAGGCGATTTCCTTTTTGTACAAACTCGCCAATAGCAGGGTAGGGATCGTCTTCCAAACTGAACATTACCTCCCATTTTCCAGTCAAATCAATTTTAGGTTCTTTTTTTAAGTTTGAAAAACGAAAATCTCGACCATACTCTGCGGTGAATGGAATTTCGTAGTTATTTTTATAATTCACATGCCATTTCCCTTTCATGAATCGCTCCTGAAAAGTTCCTTTTATATATGTGTCATAAACAGGAAAGTTAATTTGAAAGGTATCAACTGGTCGATATTTCATACGTCCAAATTCGACGTTTTTGACCTCCATTTTTTCATCTCCATTGTATAAAATGGCAGTTATTGAATTATCTGCTTCGTATCGAATTTCTAAATTAAAAGGTAATTCTCCTTTAGCAACCTCTTCAAAAGCACGGTTTTCAACTTCATCCTCATCTACATTATCGAGCGGGTCTTTCTTTTCTAAATCAAGGGTCGCTCGCCAAATGCCAGGAGGCAATCTATCAAAGCCATTATTGACTTGTATGCAACCTGAAAAAAGAGCAGAAATGAGTGTTAAAAATAGGATATTTCGCATGTTCGATTTTATTTTTTTGACAAAGGTATCAAAGATTAGAACATTCAATTTTTAGACAAAGTTTATTTTTTAATAATGAATTTGAAAAAAGGAAAACAGTAGTTTTTATTGAACCATATAAGTCATAAAAGAGCATAT
>CALHBQ010000082.1 GCA_937930815.1 uncultured Saprospiraceae bacterium
TTATTTACGACACCTGTGATGTAAACCCCATGGGGATTATCAAAACCTAATTTTTCAGCTTTCTCATAACTCACTGTTTTGGAATTAACGCCCAAAAATGCGCGATCACAGCCATGAGATAAAGGATTTGCTATAGCCGCAATAGAAATTGCGAAGAGGGAAAATAGTAGATAAAGGTTTTTCATCATTAGATCGTTTTTTTTATGGAATGTGGGTTGCTAATGTTTTTTCAAAGACAACTCCTTTTATAAATAGGTTGCTTATTACCCAATAAATTTATTTGTGAGACAAATCTTACAGGTTTCACCCTGAAAAATATTGAGAATATTGATATTAACAAGAAACAACCTTTATTATTTCTCAATTGAGAAATTTAATTGAGAAAAATAATGGTTGACAAAGAGAGTATTTAAAGAATTGACTATCAGTATATTATAGACTAAACGCCCCAACTTTTCTATAAAAATAAAATTAAGTAGCGTAGCTTAATAATCGACACATTTTATGACAAGGTGTGGGAGGTAATTGATAGGATTTCAAAAAGGCTAAACTTTACTTTTGAGATATTGAAAGAGGCTTAATTTCTATGGAAATTTAATGCAGAGGATTTTTTTTCATAACTTTATTCAAAAATCATTATGAAAACACATCATCGAAAAATGATTGGTACCGCATTGATGACTTCTACTCTTATGCTTACCTTATTGGTTCTTTCTTCTTTTTTGATGTATGAAATGAAATTAAAACCTGAGAAAGACAACACCTATATCGCATTTTCACGAAATCTGCCAGAGGGAGATTTCAAAGAATCTTTTTCTAAGGATGAAATTGCTTTAGAAATTAATATTGCGCAATTAATTAGATCACGAGGATGTGGACACCCTTTTCTATTTATATTTAATGGAACGGCCTCCCCCTTATATGACATAAGATATCTTCTAAAAGAAGAACCTTATTTTTCCGCCTTTCAAGATACTATCAAGGTAGTACTCAGCGCTGATAAAGAAACTCCTATGGGTTTCATAATGGATTTGAAGGAAGAATTAACTAAATACAATCCAACAGAAATCGTTTTCACACAAAAAAATAGATCAATTTCAAAAGAGCGTTATTTTCGAAATATTGAGGAAGGACCTCCTGGCTACCTTGATATTGAGGCACCAAGAACACATGTACCCGAAGGGTATTACGACCTTTTTAGAAAGTAAGTTTAATGTCTGTTCTCAATGAAAATTCCTCCCTCTGTCTGTCGACATCTCCCTCCAAAGGGAGACAAGTAACGCCATTCAAAAGTGGAAAATTACAAGATTGTTGAAGAAACTAAAAAAATTCTTAACCCTAAAAAGCAGGCAACTCCGGCTTATTCGCCAATACCGCCTCTACCCTACCAATCACCTCATCCGTCAACAGAGGAAGTACATCTAAAGCTGTAAGGTTTTCTTCAATCTGCTCGACTTTTGAAGCACCCAAAATCACTGTACTAACGTTTGGATTTTTCAAACACCAAGCCAGCGCAAATTTAGGAAGAGAAGTACCAATGCTTACGGCGATTTTATTGAGTTCGCGGACTTTACCGAGGCGTTCTTCATTGAGAGAACGTTCTTTGAGCCATTCCAAACCTTCCATGCTCAGGCGAGTTCCTTCAGGGAATTTGGAAAGATATTTATCCGTCAAAACACCAGAAGCAAGTGGCGACCAAATCGTCGTTCCCAAACCAACCGTTTTATAAATATGGTCAAAATCAACTTCTACTTTTTGGCGGTGGAACATATTATATTGTGGTTGCTCCATTGTTGGGCCAATCATCCCCAATTCTTTGGCGAACATGTGGGCTTGCATAATTTCTTGCGCAGACCACTCAGAAGTTCCCCAATAAAGGATTTTTCCTTGCTCAATCAAGGTGTTCATTGCACGAACCGTTTCTTCGATTGGCGTATTTTTATCAGGACGATGACAGTAGTATAAATCGAGATAATCCACTTGTAAACGCTTCAAGGCAGCATGACAACCTTCCATGACGTGTTTGCGACTTAGACCGATTTGATTTGGCTTTCCATCTTCGTACCCAAAGAAAACTTTACTACTGACGAGGTAAGAACTTCTTGCCCATTTTCTCTTTTTCAAAATCTCCCCCATGACGATTTCGGACTTTCCACGCGCATAAATTTCAGCATTATCGAAAAAGTTGACGCCTGCTTCATAGGCCACATCCATCAATCTTTCGGCCGTATTGTCTCCAATTTGTTTTCCAAAAGTCAACCAGCTACCCAATGAAAGGACACTAACCTGTAAACCTGATTTTCCTAATCGTCTGTATTCCATGTTTTGAATTTTAATGAGTAAATGATAAAAGGAATAAATGCCAAATTGGCTATTTTATAATTTTATCATTTCGACATTTTATCATTATTATTAACTACCACAAATGTGCCGATAAAAAAATTCTAAAAAAAATAGTTGTAATGATATCTTTGCACCATGTCTAAAGGCCGAGTCATATTAAGTAACGAAAGATTTCAACTAACAATTGAGCGACTGTGTCATCAATTGATAGAGAAGTATGACCAGTTCGAAGATACCTGCATCATTGGTATTCAACCTCGTGGTGTTCACTTTTCCAATCGTTTATATGCACGGCTGACTCAGATTTTAAAAATCAAAAAGTTAGATTACGGTAAATTGGATATTACTTTTTTCAGAGATGATTTCCGACAACGTGACAAACCACTGACCGCTTATACCACCGACCTCAATTTTTTAGTAGAAAATAAGAAAGTGATTTTGGTCGATGATGTCCTTTACACAGGACGAACCATCCAATCTGCCATGAATGCTTTGAATCATTATGGAAGGCCGGATCAGGTAGAGCTATTGGCTTTGGTTGACAGGCGATTCAATAGACATTTACCAGTTCAGGCAGATTATGTTGGAATGACAATCGACTCTCTTGATGAGGCATTTGTAAAAGTGGAATGGGAAGAAACTGATGGCGAAGACAAAATTCTATTATTTCCCAGAAAGCTCGAAAAACACTGATAATCAGTTAGTTATAAAATAAATTAATGGCGACTTTAAGTACCAGACATCTTTTAGGAATAAAAAATTTGACGCCCGAGGACCTCAATTTAATCTTCGAAACGGCAGATAGTTTTAAAGAAGTCATCAATCGTCCTATCAAAAAAGTACCTTCCCTCAGAGATACGACCATTGCCAATATTTTCTTCGAAAATTCTACTCGAACGCGCATTTCGTTTGAGTTAGCGGAAAAGCGATTGTCTGCTGATGTGGTCAATTTTTCCGCTTCTTCTTCTTCCGTAAAAAAAGGGGAAACCCTTTTGGATACCGTCAATAATATTTTGGCGATGAAGGTGGATATGGTCGTGATGCGTCATCCTTCGCCTGGAGCACCTCATTTTTTAGCAGAAAACATTCCAGCAAATGTCATCAATGCAGGAGATGGTACTCATGAACATCCAACGCAAGCATTGCTTGATGCCTTTTCGATGAGAGAAAAATTAGGTGATTTAAAAGGTAAAAAAGTCGCAATCTTTGGAGACATTTTACATTCTAGAGTTGCATTAAGTAATATTTTTTGTTTAAAAAAATTAGGTGCAAAAGTCGCTGTTTGCGGTCCACCGACCTTGATTCCAAAGCATGTTCATGAATTAGGAGTAGAAGTTTCACACAATGTCAAAGAAACTTTAAATTGGTGTGATGTGGCGAATGTTTTGCGGATTCAACTGGAACGGCAAGACATTAAATATTTCCCTTCCCTTCGTGAATACTCCCAATATTACGGCATCAACAAAAAAATGTTAGATAGCCTTCAAAAAGAAATCATTGTAATGCACCCTGGGCCTATCAACAGAGGAGTTGAAATGACCAGTGATGTAGCAGATTCCAAACAATCTATTATTCTTGATCAGGTCGAAAATGGAGTGGCAGTAAGAATGGCTGTTTTGTTTTTATTAGCTAACAAGAGAGACTAAGAAACAACAAGAAATTAAGCAGTTAACTTTTTATAAAATGGTTTAATTATTAAATGGCTTTATGGTTTGAATAAGGGTCAACCATTTAACCCAAAAAATCACAATAAAGGTTAACGACCTAAAACTTTCCATTTCCACTAAACATATTGCAATTTATTGACATTCAACTGGATGTATATTTACTTTTCAACGAATTATATTTTTTCAAATTAAAAAGAGGTAGTAACTAAAGTCGTCAAATCAGATGCTCTTTGGAGTAAAATCAACTAATACAATTTTGTATTTTTTCGGCAATCCAACCAACTTAATTGGGTTAAAATTAATTTTAACTAATAAAATTGGGTGTTTGCGCTCGTTTTGTATTAACTTTAATCAAATTTGTCGATTCCTTTTTAGCAAATTTTCCCACACTCGGAATTCTATTTAATACAAAACGAACTTATGCTTAGATTTTGCTTTTTTCTGTTTCTAACATGCACATCATTTAACCTTATTTCTCAAAATTGCGGAAAAGTTTTAGAAGAAAATCGCAAGATTGGAAGTACTCATTTGATGAAAACGCAAAGCCTCAAATTGGTAGTGAGGGGTGATTATTCTTACAGTATTCAATTAATCCACGACAATAAAGGATTTTTGGGACGGATGTTTTCCAAAAATGGAGTTGAGTTTAACCCGGACGACGAGGTGATTTTTATGGACAAATACAAACGTCGTAAAAGCTACCGTTTCATCTCTATGGGTGAAGTTCAACAGCGAGGCGGTTCTCCCGTTTTTCAAAATGAATTAAGATTGGATTTGGAAGCAGCAAAATGGTTTGCCACTACTCCAATTGCGGTTATTTATATCAAAAATAACATTAGTAACCAAATGAGGAAATTTACGGTAAATGCCAGTCGGCAGAGTGAATTTCAGAATGGTTCTAAATGTTTTTACAACAATCTTGATAAATCTTTGGTGAATAATTCTTTCACAGCTGGTAGAGAGCTTTCATCAGGTACTGGAAAAATTGTGGGTGGGAAACCCGTAAACAAATCAGCTGGGCCAGGCAAAAATGGTAAAACTGAATTTTCGGATGCAGATAAAAGCGAGGTTGCTTCTTTGCAAAATCAACTCAGAGAAACCAAAGAAAGATTGAAGGCTGAAATTCAGGCTGAAAAAGAAAAAGCGGCCAACATCAAAGAAACGATTCAGAAGGAAGTGGCCATGGCCAGAGAGCAAGGAGAAAAACGTAAATCTGAAATAGCGACAAATGTTTTGGCATCTCGTACAAGGGCTGATTCCGCTATGCAAGTTGCTCAAAATGAAATTGCCGAATTAGTTAAATCTGCAAAAGAGAAAGCTTCCTCACGAATAGACAAAATCAATTTGGAAGTGGTTGAGGCTAAGCAAAAAGCTGCTGAGGAAGTACAAGTTGCAAGAACTGCGGCGGCTGAAGAAGTTGCTGCAACCAGAGAGGCTGCTGCGAAACAGTTAACCGAGGTTAGAGAAAAATTGGAAGAGTCAAAATTGCAATATGCAGACGAGATTTCCCAAGCAAGAGAAAATTCGACTGTAGAGTTAGATAAAATTAGGACAGAGACAACTGCCAAAATTGAAGAGGCAAGAAAAAAGGCAAAAGAAGAAAGAAATAGGACTACAGAAGAAGTAGTTTCTACAAAGAAAACTGCCGCTCAAGAAATTTTAGAAATACAAGAAAAAACTGCCGAGGAAGTGGCTCAAGTAAGAGAGAACGCAGTTATTGAAAAAGAAAAACTGGCATTTGAGGTGGCAGAGGCTCGACGCAAATCAGCCGAAGAAAAAGCATTGATTGCTCAAAATAATGCAGCAGCTGTTGCTGAGTTAAAAGAGGCATTTTCTAAAGAGAAAGAGGCTACTAATGTAGAAATAGCTTCCAGCAAAAAGAGAGCTGCAGAAGAAATTGCAAAAACTCAACAATCTGTAGCTATAGAAAAAGAAAAGGCAAACGAAGAGATTTCTACCACCAAATCAATGACAGCAGAAGAAGTTGCAGAAGCGCAGAAGGCTGCAAATGAACAAAAAGCGGTTTTGGCAAGTGATGTTGCTAGTGCTAAAGAAAAAGCTGCTGCAACGATTGACGAAATCAATCAGATGGAAGCTAATAAAGTTAGCGAAATCCGTAATCGAGCTTCGACAGAAAAGGAAACAATTGCGGTGGAGGTTCAATCAGCAAGAGATAAAGCAAAAGCAGAAATAGAAAAGATTCAAAAAGAATTGGCTGACGCGATAGCCGCATCAAAAGCCAACGAAGAATCCATCAAAGCAAAAACGGCAGAAGAGGTAGTCGCTACCAAAAAGAAAGCTGAGGAAGAAATTCAGAAAGCAAAATTGGAAGCTCAGAAAAGCGTAAAAGATGCCGTTTCGAATGCCGAAAAAGCAAAATCTGATTATGCCAATGAAGTTGCTACTGCTCAAAAAACAATGGCAGATAAAATTGCTCAAATCAACAAAGAAGCTGCTGATGCGATTGCAAATGCCAAAGCAAAAGAGCAAGAAGTAAAATCAATGACTGCTGAAGAAGTAGTTTCTGCTCGCGAAAAAGCTGTTCAAGAAACGGTTCAAGCGCAACAAGATGCGGCAAAAGCTATCGCCACTGCTAAAGAAAATGAAGCCAAAGCAAAGCAAGAATCAGCTCAGCAAGTTGCTGAAGCAAAAAGAAATGCAGCTGAAAATTTATCAAAAATACAGCAGGAAGAAGCCGCTAAAGTGGAGCAGTTCCGCTCAGATGCAGCCTCAAAGAAACAAGAGATTGCCAACGAAGTGGCAACAGCAAAAGAGAAAGGTGCACTCGAAATTTCATCTACTAAACAAGAAGTTGCGAACGCTATCAAAATAGCGAAAGAGAATGCTGCCAAAGAAAAAGAGATATTGGCGCTTGATGTTTTGAAGGCAAGAGAAGAGTCTGCTGAAAACATTGCTAAAACACAAGAAATGGCTGCACAAGAAGTTGCTGCTTCTCAAAAACAAGCTGCTGAGGCAATTGGGAAAGCCAAAAAAGAAATGCAAGAACGCCTTGCTCAATATTCGCAAGAAACGGCTGACGCAGAAAAAGATGCAAGAGATAAAATGGCAGAAAGTCGTACTAACTCTAAAGCTGAAATCGAAACCATCCTTAAAGATTTGGCGGAGAAGAAAGCCAAATATGGTAAAGAGGAAGAGGAAGCTCGTAAACAATCTTTGGCTGAAATCAATGCTTCTAAAAAGCAAGCATCAGATGCTATTTATGAAGCGAAAGAAAGTGCACTCGGTCAAATCAAAAAATTAAAAGAGGAAACTTCAATTCAAATTGCTGAAGAGAAAAACAGGTTAAAATCTACAGAAGAAGAAGTGACTGCTGCTATCAATAGTTTGAAAAAACAAAAAGCTGACCTAGAGCAGGAATACGCTGAATTGCGGAATAAAATGATAAAGCGTCAGAAAGAAATAGAGGAGTTAGAAAAGAAGAATTAGAATAAAATGTTTTAATAAAAATGGTGGCATGGAATATTTCCATGCCACCATTTTTTATTTAAAAGTCGTTCAAAAATTGAATTTACTATTCCGAAACGTTTGCTCTAATATTCCAATTAATAGATTCAGTTCCGGTTAACTCGCGGAAAGTTTCCCATCTCATTCTTTCGTTGGTATTGACCCAATCTCCATCTGAAACTGCTGGGCCTGAATCACATCCAATAGTTGCAATTCTATTACTTTGAGAGATTTCAACTGCCACCCAAATATCCTCACCAACTATTGAAACTGGTGATGTCAATGTATGTCGATTCCAACTATTTGCAATAACGGAAGAGGTGACATCTGCCTCGTATAAAAGCGTTCCTGGTAAAGTTCGTGTCCCTTCTGCAAATACCTGAACAATTATCTGATTTGGAATATCGGTTAAGTGAAATTCGATTTCTTCTATATCTTTTCCGAAAAAACCAGAAGTTACACCTGCTGAAAATCTAACTGCACAAGTGTAAATGCTAGGGTCAAAAATAGGAGCTGTATTATTGACGCCATCCAAGTGTAAATCTGCATTAATCACTACTGGATCATCTTGGCAGCTTATCGCCAAAAAAGAAAGACCTAAAAAGAGAAAGAGTATTTTTTTCATTTTAATATGATTTGAAGTTTTTTTTAAATGAGTAAATTTTAGTTCATTTCTAATTGCCACACAAAATAAACCTTTTGATTTTGAATCTCACCTAATTTTTCAACCTTAATTCAAAATTAAGAGCAATCTAAAAAATTTCAAAAAAAAAAGTGCTAACCCAAAAGAAGGTTAGCACTATAAAAATACTATTTAAATTTACTTATCTAATTAATGTTACGTCGCCTTTGAGCGCTTCAGTAGAGCCGTTTTCATAACGAACTTCTACATACCAAATATAAACGCCCGAAGACATATTTTTTGACCGGAAAGTACCATCCCAACCGGCAGCAGTGTCATTTACATTGAAATCTTTTTCTTCGTAAACCAATTCTCCCCAACGGTCATAAATTCTATAATTTTCAACTACGGTTCCTTCTTTTCCGTGTATCCAATGTTTGTCGTTTGTACCATCTTGATTTGGTGAAAAAGCTGAAGGAACATAAACGGTAACTTCATTTTTCACAAAAACATTAACGATATCTTCTGCAGTACATCCTTTCTCATCAGTCACTCTCAATTTTACTGCGGTTTGTTCTTTGGCAGTAAGTTGCGGATTTTCACAATCAACACAACTCAAAACATCTTGGTCAATTGGTGACCAATCATAATTCTGAATTGGGTAAAGCAAATCAATTTCTGGATTGAATTCAATGGTCGTTCCAAACTCGACAACCGTGTCTTGCCCCAAATTTACACTCAACGGATTTGACATTTCCATTAAAATTGACTCTGATTCAAAAACACAATTGTTTGCATCAATCACCTCAATTTTATATTCGCCTTCCTCCAAATTTCTAATATGCATGAACTCAGAAATTTTGTCATTTACTTTTAGCGTATATGGCGCCGTACCACCTTCAACATCAACCAGGATTTCTCCATCAATTCTATCGATACAAGAGATAGGGAAAACTTCTTCGTAAGCAATCAATTCATTTGGCTGAGTGATTTCAATTTCTTTTTTGAAAATACACCCATTTTCATCATTTGCGTAAAGCTCATAGGTTCCTGCTTTCAAAAATTCGATGTAATTATCGTTTCCTAAAGTACCACCATCTGCGTTCCATGCGATTGCATGCGCTCCTACTCCACCAACCAGTTTTGTCTCGATTCTTCCATCTCTTTTCCCAAAACAAGTAATATGAGTAATATCTTCATTAGACTCAATTTGCTCAGGCTGCGTAATTTCAATTTCGAAATTATCACCACATCCATTATCATCC
>CALHBQ010000083.1 GCA_937930815.1 uncultured Saprospiraceae bacterium
TCCGACTAAACATTCCGACTAAACATTCCGACTAAACATTCCGACTAAACATTCCGACTAAACATTCCGACTAAACATTCCGACTAAACATTCCGACTAAACATTCCGACTAAACATTCCGACTAAACATTCCGACAGTTCTTCAAGCAGATTAAACTAATTTATTTACCCTCTAAATTCTTTGTTATGAAAGATTTTAAATTTCTTTTTTCATTGCTTTCTGTTTTTCTTTTTCTCTTTAGTTGCCAAAATGGCTTAGACGAACAAATTCCTATTTCAGAGGTATCTGATGGAACAATTGTTGAACGTCATGATGGTGATACTACAGGTGATGAAGGAGATTGTAACTGTCAATATTTTATTGTTGATTATCAAGGTCCTGCAAGTGGAGTAGGTTTTAATCTGCAACAAAATGACGAAGACAATGATTGTAATCCTTCTTGTGCTCTTTTTGAAGCAAGTTTTTCTACTGATGAGTGTGAAGATAATAGTGGTAACAATTGTATTGAAGATTTACCTACACCAGATCCTTATGGAGTTTACAATTTTAATTGCGCATCTAATTCAGGATCAACTCTTGGTATTTCATTCCGCCCTCAAGAACTGTCTTTACCAGACTGTCTTCCAGGAGGCGAACTTGAAGAGGTTTCTATCACCTTTTACATTATTTGTTCTCAAACTGTACAAGGAGGAAGTTGTCCTGGTACTTCCTATATCTCTGACCCAATTACATTAACAGGATATGATGATATTAAAGTCAAGTTGATTGATGCTGAATGTGGTTGTATTCCTGAGGTACAATAAAATAAATGTAATGAATCATCTTTTTCTGAAAAAGATGATTCATTTTGATGTTTTGTAATATATGAAAAGATCATTTTTTCTTTTTTTTCTTCTGATTTCTTTCCAATCAAAAGGCCAAGTATCCTTTCAGGTTTCTAATGGTTCTTCAACTAATTTTATCATTCTGGATTTAGCTGTTAATAGCGATAGTATTTATTCAGCTTCATTTTTTGATTGGTTTACAGGTCGACCTATGGTGGTAAATCTAAATACTAAGAATTACATTGCGAAAGGAAATGTTTATAAAACTTTCTTTAATAATGTAGAAAGGAATTTAGACCGTGCTATTATTGTTTCTGAAGAGATTCCTTTGTTTCAAAATGATAGCTCTTCTTTTTTTACTATAGGTAGTGCTGTACATTGTTTTAATGCTAAAGGTGGAAGTTGGATGAGATTCGATAGTATGAACGTAGGTTTTAAGCAGATGACACTCCAAAATGATAATCTTGCAGTATTATCGGAATATAGTAATAATAGCTTTGGTCTTCATCATCTCGACCCACTATCAGGGGTAACCAAAAAGAAACATGGTTGGGAAATAGTTTCTGATTCCTTCTCACTATTGTACTTTTCACAAATTTTATCGCTAAAAAATGATAATTATTTGATTGGAGGGTATTTTAAAAAGAATGATAATTATAAGACCATGCTTTTCAAACTCAATTCCAGAAATGAATTTGAAAAACGGTTAATAATAAATGAATTTTACTTTTTTCGAATTAATCGGAAAACTGCTATTTTTAATTCTCCTGATGGTTCTATTTATTTAGTTGGTTCAACAGAAAGGCAATCTACTGGATTATATAATGATTTGGTCATTCTCAAATTTAATGAAAGAATTGAACTCCAATGGTCAAAAAGGTTTTTTGCAGAACAATTTAAATTTAGAGAAGCGAGTTTGAGTTTTGATAATTCTGGGAATCTATTTTTAGCATATTCTACAAGCGGGGCTTATCCTGTTATTCTGTCTTCATTGAGTAAGCAAGGCGAAATTCTTTCAGAAAAAGGATATGCTCTTTATTCTCCTAAAATAAGAGTGTTGGATGATGGCTCTCTTTTAATGTTTAGTCGCTTTTCTTTTGACGAATTTGGAAACACTGATTTTGTAAACATTATTTCGAAAACTGATGCCGATGGAAACATTGAAGGCTGCGAAGAATATCAAGCATTATTAAAGTCTGAAAATATCAATGTTACGTTTGATTCAATAAAATTGGATACTGCTTCAGTTCCTGACTTTGGCTGGGGAAGGGTAGAACCAGAACCAATTGAATTTCAATTTTCTGAGTATTGCGACTTTCCACCCCCACCACACCCAAACTTTCAACTCCCCGACACCCTCTGTCTCGGCGATTGCCTCACCACCGATAGCACCAACAACGCCAACGCCCACGGCGTAGAATGGAATCTCGAAGGAGATAATTTACAACTCAAAGTAGAAGATTCTTTGCAATTCAATTTTTGTCCAACAGAGGTAGGAACTTATACTTTGCGGCAGACGATTTGGTTTTTAGGCGTCGATTATTCTTTTGAAAAAATAGTGGAAATCATTCCGCCGTTGGAAGTTTCACTGCCAAATGATACCTTGTTTTGTGATGCTCCCGCAATGATAGAATTAACCTCCAATCGACCACTCCAAAATATCGAGTGGAGTAGTGGCGAAACCACTTCGAAGGCTTTGATTTACGAATCAGGTGAATACGATGTCGTGGCAGATGATGGTTATTGTCAGGCAAATACTTCCGCCAATTATGAGTTTGTTTTTGATAAAATAGATACCTTATTTGCGTTGCAAATACCCGACTCCGCAACGATTTGTGCGATAAGATTACCTTTTGAATTACGTCCCGCGAGCGAATATATTTCCCTTTTTCAAAAAGAAAACGAAATGCCTGATTCGGTTTTAACTTTCTCACAATCAGGTGTTTACAAAATTAAGACAACAATTGATGGCTGCGAATTTTCAAAAACATTTCAACTCAAAACAAGTGAATGTGCCGCTAATATTTATGTGCCTTCCGCTTTCTCTCCCAACGACGATGGCATCAATGATAGCTTCTTACCACTTGGCCCTGACATCCAACCAATTCGTCTAAAAATCTACGACCGTTGGGGCGGCAAACTTTTCGAATCCACCGAAACACAAATCGCTTGGAATGGAAAATTCAATGAAAAATCAGCGCAACAAGGCGCCTGTGTTTTTCAATTTGAATACGTGAATTTGTTGACGGGAATAGAGGAAGAATTGTCTGGCGAGGTGTCAATTATTCGATAAGTTTCCTACCTTCAATTTGTGATAATACTTCGAACTTCAATATTACTTTTTCTTACTTATTCAGTTTTTATATTTGTATTCAGCCCCACTGGTTTGATGGGAGATGAGCATCGTTATTATGGTTATGCCTTGCATTTATTGGAAGGAAGGTATGCGATGCCGACGGATTCGTTTTTGTGGAATGGGCCAGGGATTCCGTTTGTGATTTTGCCTTTGGTTTATTTTGGGGTGCCTATTATTGGTCTTCGATTGCTCAATGCGTTCTTTTTGGCGGGTGCCTATTTTCTTTTAGCTAAAACGTTGACTCGTTATTTTTCGAAAAAAAAATCATCCTATATCGCTTTGATTTTAGGTCTGTGGCCATCGGTGTTCATGCTGATTTTGCCTTATTTTTATACAGAAGTACTTTGCCTTTTTTTGCTGACTGCTTTTATTTTTTTCTTAGAAAAATATAGAAATTCGAAGGGTTTGAGTGATTTGATTTTTGGAGCAAGTGCTTTTGGCTATTTGATTTTATGTAAGGTGATTTTCTTTTATGTGGCGGTCGTTTGCCTTTTTATTTTCCTTTTATTAAAAAGTTGGAAAAGACAATTTCCTCTTTATTTCATATTAGTAATCGGACTGTCGCTTTTGTTTGTGATGCCGTATTTCGTTTACACTTTTCAACAAACGGGAAAGCTTTTTTACACCAGTAATGCCGGCGGAATGCAATTGTATTGGATGACCGTCGATGGAAAATCACATACTGGAGAATGGCATCCTTTCCCCGGCGATTGGAATCCATACCCAAAAAGCAGTCCTCAAATTTTTGAAAATATTGATAGAACGAACTTGGATTGGTATCAGGAAAACAGACTCGTTATTGATGAGTGGAAAAGGCTCGGTCCCATTGCAGCAGATAATTTTTTAAAACAAAAGGCCATTTCAAATATTAAAACGCAACCGCAAATTTTTGTCAAAAATGTAATTTTCAACATCAGTCGATTCTATTTTGATAGTCCTCGAAAAGGAAATTGGAGACCTGCTTGGTTCAATTTTCCCAATCTTATACTGTTGGCAAGTTTGATTTTAATAAGAAAATTGAACGTTCTTTTTAAAGACGAAAACCAAATTCCTTTCGTGCTTTCTGTTATCGCTTTGATTTATATGGGTGGGAGTTTTGTGCTATCTGCTTATGCACGGTTTTCGTTGGTGTTGATACCTGTTTTCGTTTATGTGATTTCGTTTATAGTTTTTAGAATAATAAAAAGGGAGTAGATTGTTTTCCGAGTTAAGCTGCTAATTTAGTATTCAACAAATCCCACTCTTTCAAAATAAATAGGGTCAATATTGGCAAGAAGGATTTATTAATATCAGGAGGTAATAGGTCGAGCATTTGTATCAAAACATTTCGAGCGGTCATTTCAGGAGCCGTTTTAGCCAAGCTATGAAGTTTATAACCAACCTTTGTTTTGTAACCTTGAAGTTCCAACTTTAAAGAAGCATCCTTAATATTGTTGAGGGCTTGAGTCGAAAACTCGTTATTGTCCAAAGCTGCATTAATTTGATTAAGCTCAGAATGGATATTTTCTATAACGGTCTGTGGGTCAAATTTTTCCTTTTGATTCATTCTCTTTCTTTTTTCTTTCTTAAAATATCCAGTTTTTGATTGTAGAAATTTATGGAATCCAATATTCTATCAATTTCTTCTTCACCGCCTTTCTGCCCATATTTTTCTACAAATTCATCATTGTAGAGATGAATAAGTTCGAGATATTGGTGAAGGCTATTTATTTTATTGATAAGTTCTTGTTCGCTCATAGTCAAGCTGGTATTCAGTATTCAAATATACTAACTAATTTCAATTTTAGCTATATTTTCCTTTTTCAACATGCTGCAGCGTTAAAGCGAACCAAATCCACACAAAAAACTGTTTGTTTTCTTGTACCGCTAATTTTGTTTTCTACGTTGAAAAAAGTGGGTAATACCAAGGTTAACAAAAATTAATAATTTTTGCTCGTGCCGTTCTCCGAACAGTCACGCAATCCATTATAAATCTCCAAATTTGCGGAATTTTCCTATATGATTACTTTTTATAAACAGTACCTTCTGTGTCTTTTGCAAAGGACACAGAAGCGAGTTAGGACTGGATCCCAATTTGCTCTGCGTCCTCTTCGAGAGACACAAAACGAACACTATCTCATTACTCAAATCTGGAGATTTGGTGATATTTCGTGATGGTTCAGAGAACCACACGAGCAAATTCCTTTGAAATTTGATATCCTTACACATTCAAATCAACATACGAATTTCCCTTTTTCAACTGCTTCGATTCTAAAGTGAACTAAATCCACACAAAAAACTGTTTCCTTTCTCGTACCTTTGCGCCTGATTTTCAAGTAAAAATAATCACGAGGAAACATTATGACCGAACCAAAAAGATATTTAGTAACTGCTGCTTTGCCCTATGCGAATGGCCCCTTGCATATTGGACACTTGGCGGGAGCATACCTTTCTGCCGATGTATATGCCCGTTGGCTGCGATTAATGGGTAAGGATGTGGTATTTGTTTGTGGCTCCGATGAGCATGGCGCGGCGATTACGATTCGCGCAAAAAAAGATGGAATTGAGCCGCAGGCAATCATAGATAAATACGATACGATTTTTAGAGAAACTTTTCAGAAAATGGGGGTTTCATTCGATATTTTTCACCGAACTTCTTCCGAGTTGCACCATGAGACCTCTCAGGAGTTTTTTAGAGATTTATTAAAAAAAGGAGAATTCACCGTTCAGGAATCGGAACAATATTATGATGAGGAAGCCAATCAGTTTTTGGCAGATAGATATATCATCGGTACTTGTCCTAATTGTGCAAACGAAGAAGCTTACGGCGATCAATGCGAGAGTTGTGGTAATTCCTTGAGTCCAACGGAACTGAAAAATCCACGTTCGACTTTGAGTGGAAATTCGCCTATTTTGAAAAAGACTTCTCACTGGTATCTCGCACTCGATAAGCACGAAGCATGGCTTAAAGAATGGATTGATAAAGGAACGGTTGATGGCGAACAATTGCACGATCCTTCAAAGTGGAAAAATCACGTTTTGGGTCAATGTCGCAGTTGGTTGGAAGGTGGTTTGCAGCCACGCTCGATGACGCGTGACTTGGAGTGGGGCGTCGATGTGCCGCAGGAATTGGAAGGTTCAGATGGTAAGAAATTATACGTTTGGTTGGATGCGCCGATTGGCTACATCTCTGCGACCAAGCAATGGGCAAAAGATGCCGGAAAAGATTGGGAACCCTACTGGAAAGACAGCAGTACACAGTTGGTTCATTTTATTGGAAAGGATAATATCGTTTTCCACTGCATCATTTTTCCTGCGATATTGAAAGCACATGGCGATTACATTTTGCCAAAAAACGTACCTGCGAATCAGTTTATGAATTTGGAAGGTCGAAAAATTTCTACCTCAAAAAACTGGGCCGTTTGGGTGCATGAGTATGTGCAAGAGTTTGAAGGACGAGAGGATGAGTTGCGTTACAATATGATTCGAAATATGCCGGAGTCGCGCGATAGCGAGTTCACCTGGAAGAATTTTCAGGAAACGAATAACAATGAGTTGGTAAACAATCTCGCCAATTTTATCAATCGAGTAATTGTTTTAACTAATAAATACTACGATGGCGAGGTGCCCGGTTTCGATGAGAATATTCCTTTTATTGGAAGTAAAGATTCCGAAACCTCGTTTAATGAAACAGAATTATTGGATTTACATGATAAAATTTTAGACGTCGTATCGGCTATCAGCGAGTATGATTTTAGAAATGCAATGAATGAAGTGATGGTGATTTCAAGTTCAGGAAATCAATTGCTTCAATTCAACGAACCGTGGGCAAAACAAAAAACGGAGCCAGAACGCGTAAAAGCGGTGATGAATGTTGCCTTACAAATTGTTGCTGCGTTGAGTGTGGTTTGTCGTCCATTTTTGCCTTTTACTTCTGATAAATTGCAGGGCATGCTCAACTTGCCTGCCATCAAAGACGATGGCGAATTGGCTGTTTTATTAGAAAAATTAGCCGAAGGGAAACCAATCCTTGAAGCAGGTCATCAGATTGGAAAACCTGTTCACTTGTTCACAAGAATTGCTGATGAAGTGATTGATCAACAAATAGAAAAA
>CALHBQ010000084.1 GCA_937930815.1 uncultured Saprospiraceae bacterium
TGAAACCACCAGTAATTTTGACCTCTCCAACTATCTGCAACTTGCTGACTTCCTGGCCCACCGTATTGATACATAAAAACTGGATAGTCTTTCTTTTTGCTAAAATTAGGTGGCTTAATCATATAGCCATTCAGCGTTACATTCTCATCTGAAGTGAATTGAAAAAATTCAGCATCAGAAACATTATAGGTCTTCTTAAGATCAACTAAGTTTTTATTGTCCTCAATGACTCTAATCAATTTTCCGTTTCTATCATACACTTTATAGGTTGGTGGCGTATTGATAGTTGAAAAAGTATTCACATAAAAATCGAAAGTGCTGCTAAACTGTGAGGCATTCCATCCTTTTTCTTTGCTTAACTTTTTCGCTTTTTTGCCATTGAGTTTACCTACATAAATCTCTCTTTCCATTGCAGATTTGGCAGCTGCTTGGAAGTAAATTTTTCCATTCTCTTCATCTACACCGTAGAAGTGATCCACTTCCCAATCTCCGCTTGTGAGTTGCGTTTTTTGCTTTCCGTTTTTATCATACAAATAGGCATGATTGAAACCTGACTCTTCACTTGTCCAGACAAATTCTCCATTTTTCAAAAAGTAGAGATTATCAAATGTGCCATCCTCGATGTACCATTTATTTTTTCTTTCTAAAAGGAGTTTTGTGGTTCCTTTTTTGGCATTAGCCAACAATAATTCAATGTGATTTTGGTGGCGATTCAAACGATAAACGCATAATTTCTTTGGATCTTTGGTCCATTTTATCCGTGGAACGTATTGGTCTTTTTCACTTCCCAAATCTACCTGTACCGACTTCTTCTTTTTCACATTATAAATATGAATACTCACATCAGAGTTCTTCTCCCCTACTTTCGGATATTTGAAACGAACATATTCTGGGTACAATCCACCTTTATAATTGGTCATGATGAACTCCTTCACCTCGCTTTCATCAAAACGGTAGTAAGCGATGTTTTTGCCATCAGGTGACCAAGAGAAACCTTGCGCAAAACCGAACTCCTCTTCATAAACCCAATCGGTTCCACCATTGATAATTTCATTGGTTTTACCGTCAGTCGTTATCTGCGTTATAGCTCCCTTTTTCAAATCCTTGAGGTACAAGTTATTTTCAAAAACAAAAGCCACCTTTGTCGATTGCGGATTGAAGGTCGCATACATCTGCTTTCCTTTATCAAAAAGCGGAGTCAGATTTTCGCCATCCCAAACATAATGATTCGCTTTGCGCGAACGACGATAAATCGCTTCCTCATCGGTCGTCAAAAGCATTTTGGACTCATCCGAATTGAAGGAATAGCTACTAATCTTTCCAGAAAAACCAGATTGACCTTCCAAAGCAGAAGCATCGAGCAATACTTTCGTTTGCTCACCTGTCAACAAATCATATTGTATCACTTGCCCTGCGACCAATCGAGTGTAATGCCTTCCATCCTTTTGGAAAGTAAAACCAGGAATCCGCTTTGCAGTGAAAGTGTAATCCTGCCAGATGTTTTCAAGAGAAATGCTTTGCTGTGCGATAAGTGAGGAGATTGAAAGTTGAAATACTAAAAGACTAATTAAGAGCTTGTTCATCGTGGTTGTTTTGATTATAGACGTGTTCAAAGTGTATTTTTACCATATCGTGGTTTACAAATAAAAAAAAACTAAAATCTAAGATATACTCAAAATCACAAAAAGCCTAACAGACAACAATGTCTATTAGGCTTTCAGCTAACAAAAGCATAGGAATACCAAGATTACTTAGCGCCTACTCTTTCGTCAGAAACAGTCAATTTCTTACGTCCAGCAGCACGACGACGAGCTAAAACTTTACGTCCGTTTTTAGTCGCCATTCTTGAACGGAAACCGTGTTTGTTAGATCTTTTTCTTCTTGATGGTTGAAATGTACGTTTCATCGTATTCTATTTTATACTGCTCTAAACAGCAGACTTTTTTCAAAAGGAGTGCAAAAGTAGGTTTTTGTATCTAAATGAACAACATTATCTTATGAGTTTTTTCAAAAATTTTAAACGCTCCTTTTCCAAATGCCTTTATGATGACAAATCAAATACTTATAAACAAAAGAATGAGGGGCTCTCCCCAACTTACGATACCCTATCCTACGTAGTTTTACCATATCAATAACCTTAATTTTATTTATGAAAAAAGTCATTACCTTCTTTATTGCTGGAATGATAGCCTCTTTAGCGCTCAACGCTCAAGTTGTCATCAATGAATTTTCAGCCTCCAACCTCAACCAATATCAAGACAATTTTAAAAAATACGAAGACTGGATCGAACTTTACAACACCGATTCAGCACCCGTTGATTTAGCGGGGTGGCATCTTTCGGACAAATCCGACAATCCAACCAAATGGCAAATTCCTGCAGGAACTATCATTCCTGGAAATGGGCATTTGGTCTTTTGGTGTTCAGGAAGAGATCAAATTGGGAATGGACATTTCCATACCAGTTTCAAATTAACACAGACAAAAAATAACGAAACCATCGTTTTGGCGAATTCTGCAGGAATACCTGTTGACCAAGTTGCTTATTCGCTTACTTTATTAGGTCATTCGCAAGCAAGAAATGCAGATGGAACGGGTGATTGGAAGGTTTGCACCGACCCTACTCCAAGAGAATCAAATATTGACACACCATTTTTTGATGGGTATACTACTCCACCTTCTATGAGTTTGGAAGCTGGATTTTATAACGGCACTCAGATGGTGACCATCACTTCCAATGAACCAAATTCGACCCTTCGATATACTTTGGACGGAACGGAGCCAAATGAAACTTCGCCTGAATATTCTCAGCCACTTTCTATCACAAAAACCCAAGTGGTAAAGGCAAAGTCATTTAGCAATGACGCTGCTGTTCTTCCTGGAAAAATTGATTTCAACACCTATCTTATTGATGAAGATTTTTCATTAGTTGTCTTTTCTGTTGCGGCTGATAATGTTATTGATTTGGCCAATGGAGATGATTCATTCAGACCTCATGGTACGCTCGAATATTTTGATAGTAGTAAAAAACGAGTGGCCGTTGGCTACGGAGAAGTAGATAGACATGGGCAGGACTCTTGGGCACTGGATCATCGAAGTTTGGATTATTTTACTCGTGATGAGATGGGCTATGAAAAAGCAATCAATGCACCGCTTTTTTCCTACTCAGATAGAGACGAGTATCAAAAATTCATGTTTAGAAACTCAGGAGATGATAACTATCCTGCTATAGACGACGAAGTTTATATTGGGAATACGCATACGCGTGATGAGTACATTCATACCTTGGCTCAAGAGGGCGGAATGAAACTCGACGTCCGAGCCGTGGAAAGAGTCATCCTCTTTTTGAATGGCGAATATTGGGGCGTTTACGGTATGCGAGAGCGGCCTGTTGACCATGATTATACAGATGAATACTATAACCAAGGTAAATTTGACATACAATATTTATCAACTTGGGGTGATAGCGAAGCAGAGTACGGCGGCTTCAAAGCATACGAAGATTGGGAAAGCATTCGCGATTTTGTTTTGGAAAATGACATGAGCAATCCAGATAATTATGCAGTTGTAGAAGACAATATTCAGACGACCAGTTTAGTAGATTTTTTCATTCTAAACTTAAATACCGTAGCAGCCGATTGGCTCAACTACAATACTGGTTGGTGGCGCGGTCTCGACCCAGAAGGTGACCACAAAAAATGGGGTTACATCGTTTGGGATTTGGATGCGACATTTGATTATTATATTAACTATACAAATATTCCGAACACTGGATCCGATGCCCAACCTTGTGATATTGAGGATATTTCGATTGCAATGGATCAATTCTTTGGTGATTTTGAAATCGGTGATCTTGAGAACTGTCCATCAATTCTTGATGGTTCTTCCCCTTATCCTGCTGATGATTCTATTTTTCAACAAGTAGTACTTTTTGATAATTTTTGTTGTGAAGAATGGGACGGCGCTTGTCAAGAAATTTATGACGCCATTGCTGCCGGACCTGTTGACCCTTCAACTTGTCCTACTATACTTTCAGGAGCTTCACCCTATCCTGCAGATGATTCTATTTTTCAACAAGTAATTAATTTTGAACCATTTTGCTGTAATGTAGATTGGGATGGTGATTGTCAAGACATCTATGATGCAATTGCTACCGGTGGAGGACCAGGTGGGCCCATTGATCCATCTTTATGTCCTACTATACTTTCAGGAGTTTCGCCATACCCTGACGATGATTCTATCTTTATTGAAGTTGTAAATAATGATCCATTCTGTTGCAACCAGGACTGGGATGGTACTTGCCAAGATTTGTATGATTTTATTGCTGGCGGAGGAAATCCAGGAGGGCCTGGCGGAGGCGGATGTCCAACTGTAGAAAATGGTTCTTCTCCATACGATCCAACAGACTCTATTTTCTTACGTGTTATTGAAATTGACGAACAATGTTGTATTAATGACTGGGATCCTCATTGCCAAAACATTTATGACCAATTAGTCGCAACAGATACGGCTATTTTTGATCCACGAGGAGATATCGGGAAACATGAAAAGATATTTTTGAAACTATTGGAAGAAAATGCAGAGTTCAAACAGCTTTACTATTCTCGATATGCAGACATGATGAATACTGTTTTTTCTTGCGAAAACATGCTTACTACATTGGACAGTTTGATTGAAATCATCGAACCGGAAATGCCTCGACAAATCCAACGTTGGGGTGGCTCTATGAATGAATGGCAGACCAACGTCTCAAATTTACGTGATTACATCCAACGAAGATGTGAGCTTTTAGATGACGGATTAGTCGATTGTTATGAAGTTGATGGCCCATACAATTTAACCTTGATGGTAGAGCCAATGGGTGCAGGGGAAATTGATTTGAACACACTCGACATTGAGACTTTCCCATGGTCAGGCAATTACTTTGGTGGTATGGAAAATCGCATCAAAGCCAAAGCATTTGATGATAACTTACACACTTTCTCTCATTGGGAAACAAGCGCAGGAAGTGTCATCGGACCAGACTTGAATTCTCGCAAAGCAACAATTACCCTCACACAAGCAGACACTTTAGTTGCGGTATTTACTGGTACAGTTGGCACAAATGATTTGAGTAAAGAGATTTTAGCTACGGTTTATCCGAATCCAGCTGGCAACTACCTTATTTTGGAATATGACTTAGAATATGCAGCGAATGTTGATGTAAGTCTTCATTCCGCTTTAGGTCAGAAAATCGCTCAATTCAATAATGCAGGTGGAAAACGCCCAGCTGGTGAGCATCGCATTCGATTGAATTTAGAAAATCAAAATATCTCCTCTGGAATGTATATTTTGAACTTGAAAGTTGATGATAATCAGCGGAGTATTCGAGTGGCGATAACGAAGTAACGCTTAAATTTCATTACGCATATTAGATATGACGGATTTTGAAAATCCACTATAACTGCGAATACTTCTTAATCCGTCCAATTTTGAAAATTGGGCGGATTTTTTATTTCAAAAATAATCTTGAATCAAAAGGGAATGACTCCTTATTAGTAACCTTTATTTTCTTAAAATCTTTATGGAAAGGATTTATCAAAATATTG
>CALHBQ010000085.1 GCA_937930815.1 uncultured Saprospiraceae bacterium
AATAAAGTCTTTTCCGAAAATCCGATTTGGAACATTGAGCATGATTTGTTGGACAGTAGTTTTGTGGGAATGTATCGAGGGCTGTTTGAGTTTGCATCTGCGCCTCGTGACAAAAAAGATTTGCTGCTTTTACAGCGTCCTCCGAGTGAACCAGATCCAGTCAGTTTGACGTTACCAAAAGAACTGACCCGTGAGCAAGGAAAGATTTTTAGAAAGGTAATCGCCTCCAAAGATTACTTCCTTTTGTGGGGCCCACCGGGCACTGGAAAGACGAGCAAGATGCTCAAAAATTTAGCAGGTTATTATTTCAATGAAACGGATGAAAACATTTTAATCTTAGCCTATACCAATCGCGCGGTGGATGAGATTTGTGATGCCATCGAAAACTTGGGTGATGAAGTTACGAACTCTTATATTCGAATCGGTTCGAGATATGGAACCAATCCAAGATTTAGAGATAAGCTTTTGGATCAGAAAATTGGAAAGGCCAAAAAGCGATCTGAGTTATTAGAAATCATTCAAAACCATCGGGTGTTTGTCGCAACACTTTCATCATTTGGAAACAAATTGGAATTACTTCAAATGAAGAAATTCAAACGCGTAATCATTGATGAGGCATCTCAAGTTTTGGAACCGATGCTAACGGGTTTGTTGACACATTTTGAGCATTTCACATTGATTGGTGACCACAAACAATTGCCTGCGGTGGTAACGCAAAGTCCAGAACTTTCTGCCACAAAAGATGAAACTTTAGAAAAAATTGGTTTGCATGACATGCGCAATTCATTTTTCGAAAGACTCTTTTTACAATGTGATAAAAATGGCTGGACTTGGGCATTTGACCGATTGAGTCATCAGGGAAGAATGCACGAAGACATCATGCAATTTCCAAATGATTATTTCTACCAAGGGCATTTAAAAATATTGCCAGAAGAGATTGCTTATCGCACAACTCAGCAACAACCACTTGATAATGAGGCAGTTACCGACAGAAAAAATCTCATTGAAGATCTATTGAAACATCGAGTTTTATTCCTTCCATCCAAAGAGGACATGGATGATGGTTTTCAAAAAACGAATAAATATGAAGCGGCTCAGATTGTAGACTTGGTTGGAGATTTCAATCTCATTTTTAAACAAATGAATCTGAAAGCGTCTATTGGAATCATCACCCCCTATCGCGCACAGATTGCATTGATAACGAGTTACTTATCAAAAGCCAATTTGTTGACCGATGATTTGTCGATTGATACAGTCGAACGATATCAGGGAAGTTCACGAGATGTGATTTTGATTTCGCTTTGTACCAATACAGATTCGCAACTCGCTTCCATGACCAGTTTGATGGATGATGGAACCGACCGAAAACTCAATGTCGCACTCACACGTGCGCGACATCATATGGTCGTTGTTGGTTGTCCAGAGATGTTAAAAGGAAATGTCTTGTACGAGAAATTTATGGCGCAGTATAAAAAATAAAAGCTTCCCGAATAGGAAAGCTTTTAAAATGGTTTTCTGGAGAGTATACCTCTTCCAGTTAAATAAAGTGTAACATAGATAGAAGGAAATCTTTGTAAGCACTTTGTGTTTATTCGAAAAAATAAAATTGAAAGGCCTGCGAATGCTCAAAATCAGGCCTTTCTTTCATCTGGTTTCATGAGATCACACAGGGTTCAAAATCAATGTGCTTGTCAACAGAGCATTCATAAATTTGACTCGCACGCTTTACATGAAACAAAAAATAAAAAATGGATTTTTTGGGTTAAACAAATCTGAGCGTTTCGACTCAAGATTATTTGTTTGAATATTATGAGTGAAACTATGTCTTTTTTTTATTTCCTTTATTAAAGTTTGTTGATAAAATTCATAAAAAAACCTGAAACCCGTTTTTAAGCCGCTGAAACCCGTTTTTTAAGCCTTGAAATTTTTCATGAGAAAAATAAAGTTGTTATTTCACAATAATTTTCAATAATCCAGACCAATTGAACAACTACACAATCATAATTTCCCTCCTATTTTTAATGCCAATTGGTTTAAATGCTCAATTTAATACCACCCGTTCTTTTACAAAAAAAGATGGGCTTCCTTCCACCGAATTACATTCTATCGAAATTGGTTTGGGCAATAAAATTTGGATAGCCAACAATGGTGCATTAGCCAATTTTGATGGTCATAAATTTGAAAAATTCGATCACCTTTCAAAAAAATTGGATTTCAAAAATGTTTTTCGCATTCTTGAAAGAAAGGATGGAGTGTTTTTAATTACGGAAAGCAAGCAAACCAAGGCATATTTCATGGCCGGAGATTCTATTCAAAAAATTGAACCTCCAAAAACAACAAAGAAACAATCTTATGGATTTGATAGGCGAAGAAAAAAACTGCTTTTGCTCAATGAATCAGAAATTCTTGTCTATGACAAAAGCACAAATGAATTTCAACCTTTCCCTATTCCTATTACCCTTCCAGAAAACGTTTATTTTTACAGAGCTTATTCTAATCCAGTTTTTGAAGATTTAAAGTTTGTTGCATCAGATAGCATTTCGAAAAAAAGATATGATTTCGTTTTAGCAGATGGGCAATTGGTAAATATCGGGGATGGCAAAAGGA
>CALHBQ010000086.1 GCA_937930815.1 uncultured Saprospiraceae bacterium
TTTACACAACATGAAATTCAAATATCTATTCATTTTTTTTTTTGGCATTTCAATTCATTTCACAGGTTTAGTTTCTTGTAGATCCAATCAGACGGATTCGAAAGAATTTGTAGAAAAAGAAAACAAAAAACTGAATGGAAAGTGGAAACTACAAATTAAAACACCGCGAGGCCCACGTACTCCTACCCTATTTGTCAACGGCGATGTAGGCACTTATGAAGGACAACCCATCGACATCGGAATTGATGGTGATAAATTTTCTTTCAAAGCAGAACAGGAAGCTGGCAAAATGGGCATCATGAAATTCCGTTTTGATGGAATGCTTAAAGGCGAAAAACTGGAAGGAGAGTATACTTTATTGAATACTACTTTTGCTGGACGATCAAGTATTTTTTATGGTAGTCGGATTGTAGAGTAGCACAGGCATCCCTGCCTGTGACCTCATAGTGAACAGAAAACTCTAATCATTTTCACAGGCAGGGATGCCTGTGCTACAAAAAAAAGAGGCGCTCCGACGGAGCACCTCTCAAAACCAAAAAGTTATTTTTCCAATAAATTATAGTCTTAATCCAATAACATCATTTTGCGCGTTGCAGAATCATCTGCTGTTTCGAGGCGGTAGTAGTACACACCTTTCGCGTTTAAATCAGTTCTTGAAATTATTATTTCGTTGTATCCTTTTGGATAATTTTCTCTCTGAACTTTTATCAACTTTCCAGAAATGTCGAAGATTGACAGTGTCGCTTCTGATGCTTCTGGCAATTCAAAACCAATCACGGTTCCATTAGAAAATGGATTTGGTTTGTTTTGGTAAAGGCTGAATGCGTCTTGAACAATTGCTTCTCCGTCGAATCTCAATTCTACGTTTTTCAAATCTCCTGCTGCATTGAATGCTTCTGCTGCGGTGTATTCAGAAGTGATTTTTAATACCTCTTTCAAATCCACATCATTGGTTGCGCGGAAAGTCAATTCAAAGAATAATTCTTCTGGTGCATTGTTCGCATTCCAACTTGTTGTGATGATTCCTTCGTCAACCATTGCAAATCCGAAATTGCTCATTTTTACAAAATCGTTTTCAACAATGTTTTCAAACTGAACCAAATTCTTATCAAATTCTAAAGTAAATTGGTAGCCAAACAAGTCAGCCACTTCTTCAATATCAAATCGAATCGTTTGTGCTTCTCCTGCTTTCAACAATGAGTTTTCAACATTTACAACTTGTAAGCCACTCGTTCTATCATCAATTGATTGTAATTTATTCGTTCGCACATCTCCGTTTACGTCACCGATTTTCACCGCAACAAAATCCGCATTTAATTCACTTACTGACAAGTTATTGTAGTTGATAACTTCAGGGAAAGTAAATGGATTTTTCGGGTCAGCAAAAATGAAATCTTTTTCCACAAACCTCCAAGAGGTATTGTTTGTAAATTCATTATTTACTCTAAGAATTACTTTTCTTATTGCCACGATATCTAATGTGGTAATGGTTCCCGTTCTATTCGCATCCGCTGCAATCAAGTGGTAAGGCGTTGGCAACTGTCTGGTCTGTAAGACATGTTGAGAAATTAAATAAATATCGAAAGTCGACACCCCATTTGCTGCATCTGTATTTTTGATTGGCGTAATGGTATAATCATTTTGCTCGGTCAAACCTCCAAATTCAAACATTCCATTTTCATCTGTCATCAATGAAGTGGTATTGTTTCCACTCAATTCTACTTTCACATCCATGACGCCTTCCCCTTTGATGGTTTCGATATTACCAGCCATTTTTAAAGTCGAAGCACATACAGACATGTTGTCTTGAATTTCTATAAAAGTCACACAGAAATCCCAGTTACCAGCATCGTCTCCAACCCACATTTGTACCATTTGCAAACCTTTATCATCACAGTCAAAACCAACAGCAGCTGTAGTTGGAACGGTCATTTGATAATCATCAGCAGTAATCAATCCGTCGCCATTGATATCTGTGATTCTGTTCATTCTGAATTTCAAATCATCTTCATCTGTACAATAATCGAAGCTACTTGCATCAAAATCAATTGCCCAAATTTCGAGCGTACCATCTTGCATCAACTCACCAGAAAGCCCATTGTGACAAACCGGAGTTGGCTTTTTGCAATCTTTCACCTCAAAGTCAAAACTATGCGTTCCTGTATTTCCACATCCATCAATTGCAAGGAAGGTAATACTATGTTTTCCTAAAGGAAGTGTTTTGCTAAAAGAATCATATCCTTCGGAGTCATACGTTCCATTTGCATCTAAATCGAGTTTCCATCTCACTGTTAAATCAGTTGTACATTCTTCATCAATATCTGTTGGGTAAATAGAGTAAGTTCCTTCTCTGATGTCGCAAAATCTATTGGTACTACAGAACTCAAACGGCCCATCGTAGCTAATCACTGGAGCAGTGTCATCTTTCACTCTGATGATTTGTTTGTAAGTATAATAGCCAAATGCGTTATAATCTTCGTGAGAAATTTTCACACCACGTGCATCGTTTGGCACTTCGATTGGTGCGCTGATTCCATCATATGCACACCAGTTCATAACGTACCATGTTCTGATAATTTTATAACAAGCACCATCTGTTGAGATGTCAAATCTTAAGTCTTCGTGGTAAGTCGCGATTTGATCACATGCCATTTCCATGAAAGTTACTATTGGTGCATCTTCCATTTCTCCACATTCACCATCCCAGTCTGCTGGAAATTGAATCATGTATTCATTCTTTGGTTGTACCATAATCGTCTGACGACAATTTCCTCTTGATACATTTCCACTTTTATCTATCGCTCTAAATGTTCTAACGATTGTTCCAGCACCACATTGATCCAACTGTACTCTTGGTTCTAATTCTTCATTATGCGCAGTACAATTATCAAAATAGGTAGCGTATCCAAAATGCTCTTGTAGCACTAATGTATCTGTCAAATCTTGAAGTGTAATTTCATCACAATCAATCCAAACATCTTCTGGAGCTTCACAAGTTGGGCCTAATTTGTCATAAATTTTGGCCTCTACCATACACTCATTTGAGTTTCCGGAGAAATCAAATGCTTTCAAAATAACCATGATGGAAGTATCGCCGCAAGCATCGTCGCAAGTAAAATTCAAACATTCTCTATAAAGAGAATCTGGTTCATTCATTCTTTTTATAAAAAGAGAATCAATGCCACAGTTGTCGTGGATACCTTCGTCAAATTTATCTGCACAAACGATAGCCGTTCCATCCAAAGTCAAACTGATATCTGTGAATTCACGACAAATCATCGTTGGAATAATGTTATCCACAACTGTAATTTCTACGGTTACTTTTGTTTGATTAGCACATGCATCTGTTGCTTGATAAACGATTTCATGTGTTCCAAATTCCAAACCTGGGTTCGGAATATACCCACCTTCACTACCATCCACTCCGTTTACATAAATGGCTTCGCCGATTGGTGTGAAAATTTGGATAAATAAATTCTTATCACAATTATCAAATGCATTCGGAGCAGGAATCAAACCTGTTGAAGTACAGATTGGTTCGTCATGCGTTACAATAGAGTAATCCGCTGCAATTTCGAATGGCTCCGCAATGATTGTCGGTCTAACTTTATCAACAACTTTAATAATTTGAAGGTCGCTGATTTGCTCACCTGTACACCAGTTCGTCAAAGTCCATGTTCTGAAAATTTTGAACATAACCGTTGTATCTACGCCATCACAAGTTGCTCCTTTTTCGTCTTTGTAAGTTACGACATAAGGACATGCACCGTGTACGCCATAATTCGGAATACCTGAACCTGTCATCTCTAAAATATCCGCATCTTCCAATCCATTTATTGGATTGCCTGCTGCATTTGCTGTTCTATAAATGGGAGTAATAATCGTATCAGGGTAATGTCCTGAGTTATCAATTATAGTATCAAAAGCTGGACAAAGTCCGATACTCAAATTACAAATATTAGCATCATCTGTTTCAACAGTTGGTGTACCAAAAGCAGCGTTTGTATCTGTCAAAGGATTATCAATATTATCATCATAATTTGGATCAAGCGTTACATCCAAAGCTTCATTATCTAACCAATATCTATAAATACTATGATAAGGTGTTACAAATGGAACATCGTCGCCATTTGGATACATGCAGTAAAGCATTGCAGTATCAATTGCCTCCACATTATCCAAAATACATTGGTGCAATGCTTTTGGCTCAACGATATTTGGGAAAGCTGCATATTGCTCACAAGTCCAAGTTACATCATCTGGAAACTCAGGATCGCTTGGCAATAAAACTTTTATAAAAGTCATACAAAGCTGAGATACGTTTCCGAAATCATCAGAAGCTTGGTAAGTTCTTTTTATTACTGTTTCTAAACAAGCGTCATCATCAAATTTCTCTTCATCAATCAAGTTCACCACTGGAATGCTACAGTTATCTGTTGCAGTTGGTGCTGGAATCAAGTCTGGATCAATTGAACAATCAATCTCAACCGTGTCTGTCATCGGAGGACACACAATTGCTGGAGGTCTTTTATCTTCTATAAGTGCTGAACCCCAACAAGAATTTCCATCACATCCACCTGACACATTGATGGTCAAATTTTGACCTATGAATCGACAATCTGCTATGTTTCCTATAGGAGTTCCGTTGAATTCAATATTCACGTCAAAGCAATCAAATGTATTATAAGTACCTTCCAAAATTAAGTCAGGTGTAATGATTGCTTCTCCGTTTTCATCCAAAGAAATTTGGACATTATTATTACAAGCGAGCGTTGTATTTTTTAAGGTTACTTCTATAGCATCTGAAGTCACACAGCCATTATCAGTTGTTTCAAAAACAGTCACTGTAAATGG
>CALHBQ010000087.1 GCA_937930815.1 uncultured Saprospiraceae bacterium
GCTTCGTTGATTTGAACTTCCATTAATTGGTGGTAGTTGTTGTCTGGGTGAGATATCGCAAATGTAAGGAAAAGAGCGGAGAGGAATGTGATGAAACATTTATAAATTTAATAATTTGAAATGTGTAATTCTCTGCTTTACTTTCAAATTGTCTTCGTTAAAAGAAAAGAAATCAACTGATTTAATAAAAAAAGGCCTTCCAAGTAAACTCGGAAGGCCTTATTATTACAATTACAATAGAGAAATCTTTATCAGTAAACCAGATCTCTTTGTTATGAAATGATGATTTACTATTCAGTAATTTTCATTACTCGAATTTGTCTTAAATATTTATTTGTTGGCGTCATCTGTATGGTTAAAAAACCTGGAGCTGCTTTTTCCAAGTTCACAGAAACGGTATTGATACCTTTTACCAAATTCACTTCTTGTTGGTAAACTGGCTTTCCTAAAATATCAATTATGGTCAATTCAGATGTTTTTTCTTCATTAGAATAAACATCAATTTTGAATGAACCTGTTGTTGGATTCGGATAAGCGTTGGTAATTGCAAATGATTCATTTTGCATATTGCCGATAACCGCAGAACGATTATTTACTCCTGCTGCTGCTGCACCAATTGTGATGGTTTCAGTGGTATTGCCACCTGTAGCACCCGAAGTTACTTCAGCTGTAAGTGAAAATGAGTTGGCAGTAATTCGGAATAGATTGAAAGTAATGGTTGCTGATTCATCGCCTGCAAGCGTTCCAATGTTCCAAACATTATCTCCATAGATAGAGAAGCTTCCTTTTGAAGTACTAAATTCATCTCCTCCTTTGAAAGTTACACCATTAGGAAGTTCGAATTTGACTCTTACGTCATTTGCTGCTTGGCTGAAACTTACGTTTTTAACCGTCACGGTTGAGGTAAAGAAACCCCATTGTGCTGGGTTAAAT
Source organism: uncultured Saprospiraceae bacterium (assembly GCA_937930815.1). GTDB lineage: Bacteria > Bacteroidota > Bacteroidia > Chitinophagales > Saprospiraceae > JAGQWW01. The sequence continues at coordinate 934 of CALHBQ010000087.1, forward strand.
GGAGCAGCAGTTAATCCAAAGATGTTAGCATTGCCACCTCCTGTTGGAGGGGTGGTCGTAGTTGCTGGAATGTTGATTGATTCCGTTGTTCTTCCACCAGTTGATCCCGAAATAACTTCAGCAGTAATTGTGAATGCTGCTGAGGTGTTTCTTACGAGATTGAAATTGATGAAAGCAGATTCGTCTCCAGCGAGCGTGCCTACATTCCAAACGCCATTGGCGTAAGATCCTTTTGCAGTTGAAAATGGATTTGATTGGAAAGAGACTCCAGCAGGTAGTTGAAACCTAACTCTTACATCATTTGCCAGAAGGCTAAAACTCACATTTTTCAATGTCAATCTTGAAGTAAATTGAGCATTTGCAGCTGGATTGAATGGAGCAGCAGTTAATCCGAAGATATTGGCGTTGCCACCTCCTACTGGAGGCGTGGTGCTTCCATTTATAACAAATACTGCTTCATCATCTTCGTTCGCGGTACAACAAGCACCATTGCCTGGCGTAGAGTCAGGATCGCTGCCCGTTACGCTTGATACTTGACCATAAACTGGAATTTCATTTGCCGAAAGGGTAAATAAATTCAAATCAATGGTTGCTGATTGCCCTGGTGCGAGGCTACCTACTTGCCATGTTGGCGTTCTTGTCCAGAAGCTCGCAAGTGTTCCTTGAGAGGCAGTGAATTCATTTCCTCCACGAGGTGTTGCGTCCGCGCCTATGTTTAATCCAACATTGATGTTTGAAGCAGTTGAAGTTCCATTATTAGTCAAAGTGAACTTTACAGTTGCATTTGACCATGCTGGAATGCTGGTTGCCGTGCTGGTTGCAGTTAATTCCAAATCTGCACCCGAACCAGTTGGCCCACCAGTAGAGCAAGATTGAGGTGCCGTAGTTGTTCTGGTTTCAAAACAGTTTGGGTCATCATGATCAGCAATAAAGATAGAAAGTGAACCATCTTGTGCAATGTTGATCCTATTGATGTTTATCGTAGTGCCATAATGAGAAATAAAGTTTACCGCTCTATTTCCAAGTACGTAAGAAACATCAGCACCTTCTATGCTACCAGTTGGATTGTTTATCGTAACGGTTGCATTGTAATAATCATCGGCTGCATTATTGGGTGTACCATTGTCAAAACAAGCAGAGTTGGTAATGCTAATGGTTAAGTCACATGCGCCTGGATTTGGAGTAGAACATGCTTCCGAAACTCTGAAAGAGGTTGTGGTTAAGCAATTTGGATTTGCATTGTCTCTTACCTCAACTGGAATGACACTGTTTCCAAAACTAATACTTTGAATATTGGTAATCGTTAATGGATTGCCATAAGTACCTGTTGCAGTGTAATCCACTGTTCCGACTCTATACGAAGCGGTATAGCTTCCAGCGGCACCTCCATTATTTACCATAAAGGTGGCACTTGAGATGTCATCAAATAATGCAGAAGTGCCATTGTCATCGCAAGACTCGTTGGTTACAGTTGCAGAAATACTACATCCGCCAGAAGGAACAGAAGTTCCTTCAACAAAACAGACATCATCAATCACTACGATATCAGAAGCATTTCTTGGGCGATATGAAAACTCAATACCAACATAAGCAGTATTGGCAGGTGAAGTACGCGTAGCAACGACCTCTGTGTAGTTGTCACCGTTGAAAACAGCGGGTAGTACCGGTAGTTGTTGCCATGAAGCATTAAAAAATCTGATTTGAGCGTAAGCTGAAGAAAGGTTGGTATTGTTTTTCTTCATGAAAGCTCTCACGGTGTAGTCCGTGTTTGGTTTTCCGGCGTAAGCCTGATTGATAACGTGGTCTCCAAGGGCACCTCCTAATTCGATGGCAGATGAACCTGAGTTTGCGTCAGATGAGGTGTTAGCGTTTCCAAAAACGACATTCCAGCCGCTTGTTCCTTGTTCAAATCCGGGATTGTTGACTAAGTTGCTTGTGCAGGTTTGGGCGGTCAAAGAAGTAAAGCAGCATAAGAATAACCCGCTTAATAAAAAGCAGTTTAAATACTTTGATAACATAGTTTTGTTCTTTTTGTAAATTTTTTTAAAAATATTTTTTTGTAAAAAATGTCAAAAATGAGTGTGAGGTGAGAACCTTAGTGTTTAAGATAGGAGTTTAAAGTGTGAGGGATTTAGAATCTTTATTTTGACTGCAAATTTAAAGGAGAAGTAACTTAAATACTGTATTTGATAGGTAGGTGAAAGCCGCAAACGAGGTAGATCAAATCTTTTATAAGGGGGATTTGCCCTATTTTAGGTTAAAATTTCTCCAAAACCTCCTTTGGATACATTCCAAAACGCTCTTTGTAATTTCTTGAAAAGTTCTTTTGATCTTTTAATCCAACGGAAATGCAGACGGCTTTGACAGAGTCATATTCACGGGTTTCGAGCATTCGGCGTGCTTCCCAGTAGCGCAATTCTTGGATGTATCTTTTGGTGGTAAAACCAGTCAATGATTTTATTTTTTCGTTTAGTTTATTGATGTTTAGTGCTAATTCACTTGCAATTTCTGTTGCTTGCAAATCAAAGTTTTCGAGTTTTGGATAAACGACTTTCTCGAAATGGAGCAGCCATTCATTTTCTTTTGAGGAGATGAGTTCTTCATTTTTAGGAATGGCATATTTATCCTTGAAATTTTTAGAAACTTGATCATATACTAATAGCTGATTTTCCTTTATCGATTCTTTTGAATTCAGTAAATTCAAAATGTGCTCATGAAGCACTTCTTCTTCAAATGGCTTGTTTAGAAATCCATTGACACCTTTTTGCAAAATTCTTAATTCGTCGGAGAAAAGATTTCGAGCCGTAATGATTAGCAATGGAATGGATTTATACTTTTCAGAATCTTTGAGAAATTCAGCCAATTCCAATCCATCCATTTCCGGCATCATCCAATCTGAAATAATCAGGTCTGGTAATTTATCCTCTAAATATTCGAGGGCTTGCACTCCGTTTTGAGCGAAAGCTAAGTTGAATTCTTCTCCCAAGAAAGATTTCAAATATCTTGAAAAATCCAAGTTATCCTCTACAATTAGGAGTTGTGGCTTGATTTCAGTTGAAGTGGTTTTTTCAGTCAAATTTGCCGCAAGGTCAGATCTGCTTTCCTCAAAGACATAAACCTTCGAGTTTAGCGGCGCTTGTTTTTTAGGAATCTTTATGCAAAATCGACTGCCTTTGCCAATTTTACTTTCCACTGAAATACTCCCATTGAGTAATTCAGCATACTCTTTTGAAAGTGCCAGACCAATTCCAAAACCACCCTCTTCTTTTGCATTGGAAGCCATTTTGAACCTATCAAAAAGAGTGGGTAACTCTTCTTTTCTAATTCCTCTTCCGGTGTCTTCGATCGATATTTCGTAGAAAAAGGAATGATTGTCCTTAAAATCAATAGAAATCTTTCCACCTGCGTCTGTGTATTTGATAGCGTTAGAAAGCAGGTTTTTGATCATGGTAGAAAGTTTTTCGATGTCGGAGTAAACCAAGGTTTCCAGGTTCTTGGAATCTTTTATGGAGAGTTCAATATTCTTTTCGGAAGCCAAAAATTGGAAGGCAGGCAGTAAGTGATTTGCGAAATCTCCCCATTTGAATAAATAATTATTGATCACCCTCACAGACCTTTCCCAGCTCGCAAAATTCAAAATCTGCTTCGTTGACTCAATCATAGAGCGGCTATTTCGCAAGATGATTTTCGTTTGCTCTTTTGATTCAGCAGAAAGATTATTTCTTTTTAAAATTTGGTTGGAAAGCCCTTTGATGATCGCAAGTGGTGTTTGCAATTCATGAGCAATATTGGTGAATAGCTTTGATTTTTCACGATCTGCTTTTTCTAAAATGTCGGAAATTTTCTTTTGTTGAAGATAGGTCTTTCTATAAAAAAATAATCCAGCAGCAAGGAATAAAAGAGCTAAACTACCAATACCTAAGTAGGTGTTTTTGGCTCTCAGTTCTACCTCATTTCTCGAATTATCTAATTGCAAAATTTTAAGAGAATCACTTTTTATACGAGCAGTAAAAGCAGCTTCTTTGGATTGTAGTGCTTTGAAATTTGTCTTTTTATAAAATGAGTTATTCTGCTTTTGTGCCAGAACTGTATAGTAGTAGCTTGAATCAATCTGCCCTTGACATGCTTTGGTCAAAGAGATTAGTGTTGAATAAGAGGATAAGGTTTTGTCATCACTTTCATGTGAGATTAGTTCTTTTGCTTTTTTTGAAAAGAAAATAGCTTCCTTACAATTATTTAGAGCCGCTTTTATTTTTCCTTTCCGTACGTAAAAAGAAAATTTATTTCGATTGTCTGCTTCGAGCATAAGTGCTTTGTCCACAAAAGCATCGGCTTTGACAAAGTCGCCTAAATCGAAATATACTAATCCAGTTTGAAAGTAAAGTATAGCGTAAAGGTGTTTTAAATCATTTTTTTCGGCAAGGTCGATTGATTCTAAAAAGAGCTCCAATGCTTTTTCATTATTTCTTAATCCTTGATGAGCGATTGCTTCATCTTTTAATAGGTTGGCTCTTTTAAAAAAATCCTCCTCAGGGACTATCTTTTTTGCCTGAGGAATGTATTCAAGCATTTTATCATAATTTTCTAAGTGAAAATAAATGACAACCATATTCATTAAAGTCTTGGTTTTCCCTGCATCATCATTTAGGTTTTTATGAAGGTCAAGACCTTTAATATAATAGGTTAAAGCATCTTCGAATTTGCTTTGGTATAAAAAATTGCTACCCCTTGTATCGTAAAGTGCCGCCAAAAACGTAGAATCGTTATTAGTGACAGTGAGTTTTTCCGCTATATTTAAAATACTATCAACCTGCTCATGATTTTGCGAAACAAGGTTTAGTAATGCTTGTATTCGAAGTCCTTTGTAATATTTGTCCGAACTTTTTGGAACGTTACCTAAAAACAAATCAATGGTTTCAAATCCTTTTTCTATTGCTCGAACCTTGAAATGTTCCTCCGCTTGTACCATTAAACTATCAAGTTCAACCTCAGAAAAACTTTGGGCAAAAAGGGAAGTATTGAAAAGGCAAAAAATACCCAAAAGTACTGTCTGGATTGGCTTGGCTGAGTAACCGTAAATGTATTTTTTGCTTATTTGTTTGTGTCGCATTTAAGGCAGATTTTCTCTTAAAGTATGAAGATGCAAATTGCATAATCAAATTAAGATTACTAAGGAAATTACAAGAATAATGGGGAGGATCAAATCTTTAGGAGGGGTGATTAAAACGTTAATTGGTGATATTTGTACGTTTTAAGGTAGGGTTAATTATAAGTTGTGGTTATTTCTAAATTGAATAACGGTATTTTGGATCTTTGGGTTTAAATTTCAATCAACGATTCGTACATGATTTGTTATGCGAAATTTATGCCACCAACTAATTGTAAAATTTAATTATCGTTTAAGTAGAAGTCTTCTACAATTTTTATAGGGTAGGGTTTTGGCTCTACCCTTTTTCTTTGCATTGAAGACTATTGCCTTTTTGATTAGCTTCAATTTTGTTAACCCTCAATTAACACAAGTTAAGGAAAATTATAATTTATAATATTTTCAATATGAAAACTGTTTAAACACCCATCTGACTTTTCTCAAATAATCCATGTTCAAATTTTATTGGTTTTGTAAATCATTTGGCTTGACCGAAGGCTAACTCCTTTTGATTTATGATTTGGTATCTCTGATAACTCAAGGTTCATTTCTGAGCAGGTATTACTATGCCTTGTATGCGGAACTTCAGTTCCGCCGAAAGGCATTTTGTAAAGCGGAACTGAAGTCCCGCATACACACAAACTAATAAAAAAATCATATCCCCTATTGTTTTTAAAATATTTTTTTAGGTTTTAAGATGTTGATTATCAGTGGTTTATGGGTTTTTTTAAATTTTATTTTTAAAAACTTTTCAAAAAGAATAGGGGAACAAGGACGATAAAAATACTTGTGAATGTCAGCAACAAAAAATAATCGCTGCCAAATAAATTTAAAATTATTTAAGAAACAATTTCTAACCTTTTTAAAAAACTTTTTATCATGAAGAATTTAATTTTAATTGCCTCACTTTGCTGTTTCGTTTTCGGATTTTATTCTTGTCAAGACGAATCATTCGAAACATTTGAAACAGAAATCGCACAAACAAACACAACTTCTACTGGATTGAAAAGAACATGTGGACACGAAATACACATGGAAAAATTACTCTCCGATCCAGCTTACAAAGTAGCACACGAAGCCAAACTGCAAAAAGCAGTAGAAATGAAACACTCGATAAGAAACCGAACGGCTGTAACGATTCCAGTTGCAGTTCACTACCAAGGCGCAACAGGTGTCAATACACAATGCTTGATTGACCTTGCTCAAGAACAAATCGATGTATTAAACGATGACTTTAAAGGAACAAATGGAGATATTACGAACTGGACAGCTGGTTCTTCGTCTTCTTTCCCAGGTGTAAGTAATGGTGCTGGACAAATTACCTTCACTTTAGCTGACAAAAATCACCCTTCAGGTTTTAACTTGACGAATGGACAGAAAGCGGTTACCATTAACCAAACAACAGGTGACCAAAACAACGCATGGGCTGGATACTTGAACATTTATGTTCAATTTGGAACAGGTGTTTTAGGATACGCACCACTTGGTGGCTCAGGAAACGGTGACGGAGTTGTAATCGAAGGAACTGCATTTGGTTCAGGTTCACAATGTGGAAACATTGGCGCACAAGCACCTTTCAACCTCGGAAGAACAACGACACACGAAGTAGGTCACTACTTATTATTAGACCACATTTGGGGTGGCGGTTGTGGCCAAGATGATTTGGTTGCAGATACACCAAACTCTGACTCTGAATACTATGACTGTCCAAATGTAGGAGTTAGCTCATGCGGAAGTACAGATATGCACATGAATTACATGGATTACACAAACGATGCTTGCATGTATATGTTTAGTGCAGGTCAAGTTGCTCGCTCAGAAAATTACGTTGCTTCTAACTTGACAAACTTGACTTCAAATGCTTCAAACGTAATTGGCGGTTCAACGCCTCCACCTCCACCACCAGCAGCTGATACAGATGGTGACGGTGTTCCAGATACATCTGATAACTGTCCAACAGTAGCAAACGCAAATCAAGCAGATGTTGATGGTGACGGTGTAGGAGATGTATGTGATAACTGTCCTAATGTTGCAAATCCTAATCAATTGGATAGTAATGGAAACGGAATCGGAGATGCTTGTGATACGGTAACACCACCACCTCCGCCACCATCAAATGGATGTAATCAAGAAGAAATCACTATCCGATTGACTTTGGATGATTATGGTTCTGAAACGAAATGGGTTTTGAAAAACAGCTTTAACCAAGTTGTAAAAAGAGGAGGCCCTTACCAAGATTTTCAAGCAGGAACGATTGAAGAAGAAATTCTTTGTGTACCAGAAGGTTGTTACAAATTAGTCTTGAAAGATTCTTACGGTGACGGTATCTGCTGTAGTTATGGAGAAGGAGAATTGGAAGTATTAGATGCGAACGGAGATTTAGTTGCTTACTCAGATGGATACTTTGGAACAAGAGATGTAATGAGATTCTGTGTAGGACCAAGCTACAAAAATAGCGCTGCAAGACAAGCAAATGAGCGTGACCAAAAAGTTGCTAACCTTCCTGCAAAAGCGAAGAAAGCAAAAAGTGTAATCAGATAATTGAAAGTTTAAATTTAGTAAAACGGGTTTTTAATGTGGAATGGCTGCTTCAGAGATGAGGCAGCCATTTTTTTTATTTACTACAGATATGTTCGATTTTCAAAATCGAGCATATCTTGATTGGCGCGAGCAAAATTATTTTTTTACTCAAAGAAGATATGACGGATTTTAAAAATCCCCCATATCGGTGGGGAGCTGCTAATTTATTTGACTGCCCAAGTTTTGGGCTTGCAGGTTTTTAGTTTTATGTATATTGGTTTTTTTTTGAAAAAACTACACAACGTGAATAACCTATCAACCCGCCTACGCGCTACTTGGAATCCTGACATGTATCATGGCTGGGGCAAAAAACGTAAATATTTTGAAGGATGGTATTTTAAAATAGTCTCCAAAGACGAGCGACATGCTTTTGCGTTTATCCCAGGTATTTCGTTTGGGGAAGATGGAAAATCTCATGCATTTATTCAGGTTTTGAATGGTAAAAAATGTACAGCAGAATATCATGACTACGAAGCCAAAGACTTTCAACCTTCTTCCGAAAAATTTGAATTGAAACTGGGAGATAATTTCTTTTCTAAAGATAAACTTAAATTGAAAGTGCCTGGCATTTCAGGTGAATTGCATTTTAAAAACACAACTCCTTGGCCCAAAATGCTGGGCGCGCCGGGCATAATGGGTTGGTATTCATTTGTACCGTTTATGCAATGTTTTCATGGCGTCGTGAGCATGCATCATTTGATAGAAGGTGCGCTCAATATTGATGGTGAAACCATAGATTTTACAGGTGGAATTGGTTACATCGAAAAAGATTGGGGGCAATCATTTCCCAAAGCATATGTATGGATGCAAACTAATCATTTTGATGCGGGAGTGCCAGTTTCTATGATGGGTTCTGCGGCGCATATTCCGTGGTTGGGCAATTACTTTGTCGGGTTTATTGGTGGGTTTTGGTTGGAAGATCGATTATTCAAATTTGCAACTTACACTGGCGCCAAGAAGTATTTAGAAATTGGAGAAGATGCGGTTCAGCTCATTTTCAAAAATAGAAAAACCGAATTGCGTATCAACGCCCAAAAAGGCCCTTCTGGTGAGTTAATCTCCCCACTGCTCGGCGATATGAAAGGCAAAATCAACGAATCTCTCCAAGCTACTGCCGAAACCCAATTACTCGAAAACGGAAAAATAATCTTTGAGGGCACAGGTAGAAATGTAGGTTTAGAAGTGGCAGGTGAAATTGAGGTGATAGTGGATAAAACGGTTTAAAAACTTCGGCTCTGATATGTTTGATTTTCAAAATCGAGCATATCTTGATTTGGGTAAGCAAAATGTAAAAAGGAGATTGCACTGGAAAAGATATGACGAATTTTGAAAATTCGCTATATCTGGCAA
>CALHBQ010000088.1 GCA_937930815.1 uncultured Saprospiraceae bacterium
ATTATTTCAAAATATTGAGTGAACGAAGCGAGCGCAACTGGCAACGGGAATCTGGCAACAGGGCGCCCTTTCATCCCCAGAATTCAGCTTTTTATCTAAAGTTTCTAATTAATCCGATAAGCCTTTTTACTTTTGGGATTATGGATATTTCTGAAAACATACGATTGGCATTTGATTCCGTTAAAGGAAATTTGCTCAGAGCCACGCTGACCTTGATGATTATTGCTTTTGGAATCATGGCCTTAGTCGGTATTTTGACAGCTATTGATGCAGCTATTTTTTCCTTGAGTGAGAGTTTTTCTCGTTTAGGAGCCAACTCATTTAGTATCAATCAAGTACGAAACAAAGCTCGAAAACGTGGTGCAAAGCGATATGTATCAGATATCATCACCTATGATCAAGCATTAGAATTCAAGGATCGATATGATTATAATGGAAAGGTTTCTATTTCGATGTGGGCAACCAGTTCTGGAGAAATAAAATACAAGGATGAATCAACCAACCCCAATGTAAAAGTTGACGGTATTGATGAAAACTATCTCGATTTGAAAGGTTATGAATTAGAACTGGGAAGAAATTTTTCAAACCAAGAAATCATTTATGGCGCCAACAAAGCTATCCTAGGAAAAGATATTATTGATCAACTTTTTGATAAAAAGACTTCGAGAGCTTTAGGTAAAACCATTTCAGTTGGGAGTTTGAAATTTAAAGTCATTGGTATTTTAAAATCAAAAGGAAATTCGATGGGTGGAAACGATGACCGGCGTATCCTGATTCCATTGCAAACTGGTAAACGATATTTCGGTACTCAAAAAACAAACTACCGATTGGCTGTCAACGTCAAAAATGCTATTGAAATCGACGATGCGATTTCTTCTTCAACTGGTTTGATGCGCAATGTTCGACGCCTCAAAGCAAGTGAAGACAACGATTTCGAAATTTTTAAAAGTGATGGATTAGTCGATATTATAAAAGAAGATACGGTCAAGTTTAGATGGGGTGCCATTGTGATTGGTCTGATGACTTTACTCGGCGCTGCTATCGGTTTGATGAATATCATGCTCGTCAGTGTCACCGAACGTACTCGCGAAATTGGTGTCATCAAAGCACTCGGCGCAACGAAACAAAGTGTTCTGATCCAGTTTTTGACAGAAGCGGTTATCATCTCATTGATGGGTGGTGTTGTAGGAATTGTGCTTGGTGTTATGATGGGCAATGTTGTAACGACTATCATGGGTGGCTCTTTCCTCATTCCATGGGGATGGATTACTTTGGCCATTGTTATTTGTACGATTGTTGGGTTAGTGAGTGGGTTGTATCCGGCGATGAAGGCGGCGCGGCAGGATCCGATTGAGGCGCTAAGATACGAGTGACACCAATCTGTACTTCGATCGCATCGTGCTGTGACCCATTAACTAATAATCTGATCAACTCAATCAACTAACATGAAATACTTCCTCCATCTCGCATACAAAGGAACCAACTACCACGGCTGGCAATGGCAACCCAATGTCAACAGTGTGCAAGAAGTAATCGAGACCGCGCTCGCCAAAATGTTAGGAGAAAAAAAAATAAGCATCGGTGGTTGCGGAAGAACAGACGCAGGGGTTCACGCCAGTCAATATTACGCACAAGTTAGAATTGAAAAGGAATTAGATTTCGATCCAGTTTTTCGTTTGAATAAAATGTTGCCATCCGATATTGTTGTTTATGATTTGATACGGGTGGAAGAAAATCAACATGCGCAACATCAAGCGACTTCGAGGACTTATACTTATCATTTTCATACCAAAGCCAATCCTTTTGTAAATGATGTCAGCACTTTTGTAGAAGATGATTTGGATTTTGAAAAAATGAAAACTGCTGTTTCTCTTTTAAAAAAATATAAAAACTACCACGCCTTTTGCAAACAACCTGATTTGTATCCACATCATGATTGCGATATCAAAGAGGCATTTTTAGAAATTGACGAAACGACCCAACGCCATTTTTTCAAAATAAAAGCTGACCGATTTTTACGCAGTATGATCCGTTTATTGATGGGCAATCTTTTCGAAATTGGAAAAGGAAAAATGTCACTCGAAGCATTTGAGCGTTGTTTGAAAAGTGGGGAGGCTCCTGCCTTTTTTAGAGAGGCGTTTCCGCAAGGGTTGTTTTTGTCGGGAGTGGAGTATGAATTTTTGAAGTAAGCCGAACTTCAATTCCGCACGTAAGGATTTATTAATTGCTCGTAAAATTCCTTGTTGGTTCGGATCTTCTGATCTGAATTTATTCTATATTCTTGTTTAAAATGTACCCAAGAGAATCTAATTCGCGCCACGTTTGATTTGGGGGAGTCTTTCCAATTATTGTAAATAAGGAATCTAAGGAAGATTTAGACTCAAGATTAGCATCCTGCAATGTCAAATATAAAAGAGAAAGTGCATTATCATAAACCTTTAATTCTTCGTTGCTTAGCTTATTATTCGATTTCAAAATCGAATAATCAACCAATAATTTAAGTCCACTAACATCTTTGAAGCTAAACCAAGAAAATGTTTTTTGACACATTTTAATCGATTCTTCCATTTCTACCTCTTCAATATTTCGCATATTAAATGTTATATGGCGAAAAACTTTAGATGGTATATCATACTTCAAAAAACCTTTTATCTCCTCAATTTTTGTAGAATCGTACTTATACATAGTAACGACTTCCTGTTTACTATTTCCGAAACTTACATTTTCTACAGGCTGTTTAAAATGAACGATTACTGTATCAAAAGAAATTTGTTCATTTAAATTTAAAACAATACTGTGAACTAAATTATGGCTGGCTATATTTTCCATCAAAAAAGAAGCGGTTTGTGATACCTCTTCAAACACTATGTTTAGATTTTTCTTTTCATATATAATATTAAAATTATTGGAAACTCTTTTATTGGCCATTACCCATTCAGAAACTATTTCATTAATCAATTCTTTATTTGGATTAGAACTTTGATTACAGGAACAAAAAAACAAAAGGAGTACAATAATTTTTTTCATAGAAATACAGCTTCTAAAGTTTAGATTATTTTGATTTCCAAAAGTAAAATAAATCCGATAGTTATTACCCTCGTACCTGAATCATATATTCTTTCGTCTTTTGACGAAAATGGTCTCAATCAGGATTTTCAGAATGAAAGGATTTATAGAATTAGGTTGAAGTTTTGAATCCCAAATGCGAAAGGAGCAATTTGCATTAATTCAAACGATTCCCGTCTTGGTCTATCCACCATGATTCACCATTCATCCAAACCTGCGCTTTTCCATCTTTAAAATCAGTTGCCTTGTCATAGTGGAGTGGAATCGCAACCTCACCCGAAGTATTGATAAAACCTGTGCCACGATAATCTTTTGCCTTATAAAAATCTGTGACACGTGCCAGTCCTTCACTAAAATCATAACATCGATCAAAGGAATAATGAATCAGTGGTTTGCCGCTTTCATCGACATAATAGTAGCGTTTATGATCCATTTTCACCCATGCAAATCCATCATAAAATTTGCCCTTGACTTCAGAACTTGAAATGGAATTCACTTCCTTTTTTGAAGTTGATGTTTTGCTATTTTTGACGAGTACCTCATTTGAAGAAAGAGAATATATCTCACCCGAAAAAGCACCATTTGAGAATTGATAACGGGTTTCGATCAGCAAATCATTAGAATCATATTTATAGGTTGTTGTACTTTCTGGTTCACCGTTTAGAAAGTTTTCTGAGCGGTTCAATCTATTGTTTTTGTCATAATAATAGAAGATGATTTCTTTGTGTTCCTCTTCTGTTGCTTTGATTATTTTGGTTGGATTTTGTTGTTCATTCATCAGTACGTCTTCGATCATCACAATAGATCCATCATAGGCTTGGGTGATAGTTTTCAACCTATTTGGTGCCAATTGTTCATAAAGCATAACGCCCGTAATCCGTGATTTGGAATCTTCAACACTCCTCTTTTTTCTAATCTCAGAAGTCAAGTTGCCATCGCTGTCCATTATAAATTCAGTAAGACGATACCCTGTCAAATCTCCATTTTTTGCAAAAACAAAAGTCGAGTCTAATCTATTGGATGCATCGTAAGTAAAACGATAAAAGCCCCATTTGCCAGTTCGGTTATTGCCGAAAAGCTCTCCAACTTTTCTACCTTTTTCATCATGAGAAAATTCACGAACAATGTCGTAAGGGCGATCTGAAGTATAGGTTTCTATTTGTTTGATGAGTTGGTCATCAGCGTTATAAAAATATCTTACAAAGTAATTTACAACGCCATCCTCACCTACAAATTCTTTTTTAGCAATCAATCCATTTTTATAGTTTTCCTTTCGAATCAATTCCTTTTTTTGTCCTTCGGAAGAAATGGAGTACACATAATATTGTTGCGCATTTAGCGAAAACGAAAGGAAAGAAATAAGCAGGATTGGAAAAACGCGCATATCGAAACTGTTTAGTAGTCAAACAGCTATTTGATCAATTTGTTGGTTTGGGGTTTACTTACTCATTTTTTGTCTGAATCAGGATTCACAGGATTAAAGAATTTTCAGGATTTTGGATAGTGACAACTCAAATCATTGTGTTGTTTTAAAAGTTACTACCAACAGTACAGACGCTAACGCGCCTATTTCATTCAATTAAGTAAGTCTATAGCGGACACGTAAAAAAATCAAGATTAGATCGGGTCAGTTACTTATATGACGATTAACAAAAAACCACCTTTTCGAAAGAAAAAATCCGCGAAAATCCGTGTTTATCCGCGTCATCCGCGTTCCTCTAAATCGCTCATGGCAAGCCGCAAAAAAAATAGGTCTGCCGCAAGCGACAGACCCATCCTTTCATGAGATTATAAAGGACTAAAAAGTGTCTTTATCATAAATCACTTGAACACCATTGTCGATGCTTGTGATACGAATTTCAGTACGTCTATTTTCTTCGTGTCTTCTGTCATTACAGTTTACGCCGTTTGCACATTCGTTGGTGATGGTTGTTTCACCGTAACCTCTTGAAGACAATCTACTTGACGAGATTCCTTTTGAGATAATGTATTTCACAGCAGAATCTGCACGACGTTGTGATAAATTTCTGTTGTATTCATCATTCCCACGCGCATCTGTGTGAGACCCCAATTCGATTTTCATACTTGGATATTGTCTCATCAAACTTACCACCTTGTCTAAACGCGTTGCTGCATCTGGACGGATAAATGATTTGTCATAATCGTAGTATAAATCTTTGACACGAATCACTTGCCCAACAGATGAAACCGTTCTCGTTGGTACGGTTACCACTCTTCTTTCCGTTGACATAGCGATAGTGATATTTCTTGGTTCGCAATTTCCTTTGATGGTTTTATCTGAAATAGTATAACCATTTTTGGTAGCAACCATTTTATAATCACAACCGCATTTAGTATCAAAATTGAATTTACCAGATGCGTCTGAACGATACAATTCTTTTGTGCCGTCGCAAAGATTGGTCATTTCTACATTGGCACTTCCAACCATATTTCCTGTAGCAGCTTCTGTTACAGTTCCGTTCATCGAAACCATAGCAATTCTTTTCATTGGAATTTTGTATGCACCATCAGAAGCAATCATTACGTCAACTGGAGCATTCGTGTTTTTCTTTTCGTAACCGTCTTTTGTTACGTTGAAAACATATGATCTGCCGTTCCAAACTTGCATTGCAAGCATACCAGTGTTAGGTGTCATTTTTTCGTTTTCACTCATCAAAACACCTGAAGTTGTTGTCATTTCTGCCCACTTTACGTTTGCACCTTCGATAACTTCTCCCGTTTCTGCATCCACAACCATTACTTCCGTATCGAAAGAAGCAGGTGGCGGTGGACCTTCCGCAGTCCAAGTGTAGATATCATCTCCACCCATTGAACCTTGGCGATTACTTGACAAATACCCATAACGGCCATCATCAGAAACCCAAATACCGAAGTCATCACGATCACTGTTCATTATTGAACCTAAATTTTCTGGCGCAGACCAGTTTTCATCTCCTGCTTTACAAACAAACAAGTCTAGTCCACCTGCACCTGCCCATCCATTAGAAGAGAAGAAAAGGCGACCCATTTTATCAACATGAGGAAAAACCTCGTTGTCAGAAGAGTTCACTTCTCTACCCAAATTTACTGGCTCAGACCAAGTCTCTCCAGTTTTGGTGGTACTCCACAGATCCATTCCTCCCATACCGCCTGGGCGATTCGAAGAGAAAACCATTGTGTTTCCATCTTTGCTCAAGGTTGGGTGACAAGTGCTATAATCTTCCATGTTGAAATTCACTTCCGACATATTTTTCCAGTAAGCATTGTCTTTGTTCGCTTCGTAGATTTTCAAATCAATATACCCTTTGTTGTTTTTACCTTTTGTATTATTTCTGGTAAAATACATTTGGTTGCCTCCCGTGTTCATTGTAGCAACTCCGTCGTGGTATTTTTTATTGATTTTCCCAAAAAGTTTGGTTGGTTCACTGAATGAACCATCGTCCATTTTCTTTACAAAATACAAATTTGTAAAGTTGTCTTTGGTCCATTTGTCTGTACGTTTTACAGCGCCGTAATCACTTCTTGAAGAAGTGAAAACCATTCCGCCATCAACAGGTACTGGAGCAAAATCAAGGTGCTCAGAATTCAAACCAGCAACTGGCTTAATTTCCGCTACTCCAAAAATCATAGAAGCTGGCAACTCCTCACATGAATTCACGAAGGTTCTTGTTCCTCCTTCTGCACTATTCATGTATTTATTGTACCAATCAACTGCCTCCGTACATCTTCCGCTTGCAAGCAATGCTTGTGCGTATTTTAGTTTATACATAGCATTATCACTATTCATCGCCAACGCTTTGGAGTACCAAAGTGCTTCCGCTTCGTAGTTGGCATTGAGGTGATAACTTTGTGCCCTTTTAGCTGCAACAACGTGGTCAACTTCATCTTCAGAAGTCGTTCCATCCACGTACGCCATATAACCCAAATGGTCATATTCATCTGACTTAACTACTTGTACTGCTTCGTCTTGTGACCATCCACAATTTAGCAACACAAAAAGACAGATTATATTTAGAAATATTTTTTTCATAATTATTTGATTTTGAAAACTTTATAAAAAAGTCTAAGCTTGGAAGATATCCCCCTTTGGAGGGGTTGGGGGAGTAATTGTTCTCCGTGGAAATTCCTCCCCCGACCTTCGGCCACCCCCTCCAAAGGGGGATAGTCGCTGATCAATTCTTTATTGCTAATTAAAAGAATCTTATATTCTTGATATCGTCTGTATCGTAATTGAACGTATAAGAAGCCATCAATTCAAATGAGCCTGGGGTCTTATCTTTGATAGCAGAGGTGGTGAAGTCATATGCTGCACCCAATCTCATTTGCTGTGTTACTTGATACATTACCAAAAAGTCGAAAGAATCATTTAGTCGGTAACTAACACCTGTGTACAAGGCATTCATCCACATCAATCCAAGATTCGCATCCACATCAACTGGTGCATTTGGGTTGTAGCTTACCAATGCAGTTGGCAACAATTTCACTTTTGACGAAAGGGTAAATTCAGTCCCTGCCATCAAGTACGTGGTGCGCATTGCCATATCGTTGTCATTTGGCAAATCACTGTACTGGAAGTTTGTATTGTTCAACAATTGAGGAATCGAAACACCTACATAAAAGTGGTCACCACTGTAAGTAACTCCTGCTCCAAAATTTGGAAGAAAAATAGAAGACTCACTCGTTGGTAAAGCTGCATCTACGTTGTCAACACCTTGCGCTAAACTCCAGTTTGCAGAACCTTGTTCTACTCGACCGCTCAAACCAAAACTCAATTTGTTTTTGCCAATTGGCATTCTGTATGAGTAACTAAGGTCGAGTGCGTTGGTCTGCATTAAACCGATTTTGTCGGAAGTTAAAGCGATTCCGATACCGCATTTGTTTTTAAAAAAAGGTGTGTGTGCGTGGGCTCTCAAAGTCTGTGGTGCTCCTTCAACATTAACCCACTGTTCGCGGAAAATCCCGCCAATGGTTAAGGCATCATCCGAACCTGCGAAGGCTGGATTGTAACCTAACTTGTTGAACATGAACTGTGTAAATTGCACATCATTCTGTGCCATCAACCCAGTGCTCAACAAGCAAAATATGATTGAAAATTTTATAAATTTCATTATTGAAAAATTTTGATTCTCTTACAATTATTCTGATTACCATAAAAGGTTTTGAGTTACTTGTCCCCCTTTGGAGGGGGATAAAGGGGGAGGAATCTCCAATCATTGGAACTAATTCCTCCCTCTGCCTATCGGCATCTCCCTCCAAAGGGAGACAAGTAACGCTGTTTCTTTAAGTTTAAAATCATGAATATTTGTATAAAAAATATTTATTAAAAATTGAGCGAGAAGAATCAAGTGCCTAATAATTTGACACTTAAATCGAATTATCCTCTCTTATCGAATTACAGTGATATAACCCATTTCCGCTTCGCTATCAGGTGTCAATTTCATACAGTAGAAATAGGTACCTGGAGGTAATGGTGCATTTCTCCATTGTCCATCCCAATTGTTTTGGTACGGAGCTGCATCATATACTTTATCACCCCAACGGTTGAAAATTGCCATTTCATTGTCTGGGTAAGCATCTGGATTATCTAAACATGGAATCGAGAAGTTGTCATTCGCGCCATCATTGTTTGGTGTAATAAAGTTTGGAACGAAACATTCTCCAACACTTGTTGAACGAACGGTTACTGTTGCTTCATCACATTGCTCAGGACAGTTTGCATTACAGATTTCGTACACAAACATATCTTCTGCGAAGAATCCTTCTTGCGGAGTATAAGTCCATGTTCCATCAGTATTTACTTCAACCGTTCCTAACATTGGAGGCGTTACAACTGTAATCATCCAATCATTTACATCATTGAGATTATCGTTGACGACAACCATATTACTCTCGATAGTTTCTCCATCATTCAATGAATAAACATCATTGGTTGCAGCCACTAATCCTTCATTTAAAACAGTTACTGTATCCATATCAAAATCGATACATGCACCTGCTGAGAGTGACCAAACGAAGTTGTTCATACCAGGAGCTAAGTCCCAAACTAAAGTTGAATTTTGTTGAGGTTGAACGACTTGAGCAGCGCCCATTGCAGTCCACATTCCTCTTACATTTGGACTTGCTGGTGTAGCAGCTTCGAGCATAATTTCTTCTTCAGTACAGGCAAAAATCATTTGCGTTCCACCAAAGGCTTGTTCTGTTGGTATTACGTCTATATCGAGCGTCTGTGGGTTTGACTGACTTGATGGACATCCATCCATCGTTACGATAGCATAGTAAGTACCCGCATCGTCAGTCGTTGCGTTATTAAATTCTAAGGTTGGAGTCGTTGTCGTACCTACCAACTGATTGGTGTTCGCATCGAACCATTCGTAAGTTGCTGTTGCACCTGTTGGAATAGTTGGAGAAGTAATATTCATCTCTGCATCACTTCCAGCACATTGAGTATCTGGCGCTGCAATGATTGGATTTGCTGGAGTCGGTGCTACGAATAATTCAGTGGCAGCTGTAGTCGTTGTACAGCCATTTGCAGTAACGATAACATAGTACTCTCCTGCATCATCCATTGTCAAATCAGTCAACATTGGGTTGAAAACATTGGAAGTAAATCCATTTGGTCCAAACCATTGATAAGTTGCATTTTGAATAAAGTCAATCGATAGTAAAATATCGTCACCAGAACATACTGGATCATTTGCAGAAGTCGTATTGGTTGGTGCATTCAATGCAGGCCCACCGCCAACTACAACCGATTGAATCGTTGATGGCTCAGAAGCACATCCATTCATAACAACTACTACATAGAAGTCACCTTCGTCTGCATTCGTAACATCTGTAAATGACCACTCAGGTACTGTTGTCGTTCTTACTAATTGATTTGTATTCGCATCATACCATTCGTAAATCACACTCAAACCTGGTTGAGTTGGAGGATTTGAAACTGTTAATGAAACATCACCACCTTCACAAACTGAACCTGGGTTCATCAGCATCGGTTGGTCTGCTCTTTCCAATAAGAAAACATCTGTCATTGGAGTGGTCAAACTGCATCCATCTTTTGTAACGATTACATAATATGAACCCATATCTGCCATCGTTGCATTTGTGATAACTGGATCTGGTGTGTTACTTATCAAGCCGTTTGGTCCATACCATTCGTAGGTTGCACCTGGTACATTTTGTACAATCAATGTAATATCATCACCTTCGCAAATTGGGTTATTCTGAGTAGCGTTACTCGTCGGTGCGCTAACTGAAAGTCCCGGTACCACATTGATGGTCATTGGCATTGACAACTCAGAAGCACAACCTTCCATCTCTGCTAATGCGATATAACTACCAGAGGCCGCAGCCATAATATCATTTAATACTAAAGTTGGTGAAGAAGAATTTCCTACTACATCACCTGTCGCTGCATTGAACCAAACGTAACGAACAGGACCAGTTGGATTCATCACTGGGTTGTCAATTGTCAATACTGCATTACTACCTTCACAGATATCTGTTGGGCCACTAAGAATCGGTCTATCAGGTGTTTCGTTTACGAATACTTCCGTCTCAATCGATCTGCTTCCACAACCATCTTTTGTTACTACCACGTAATATTGTCCTGCATCACTCATCTCCGCATTCAAAATCGCTGGAGAAGAACTTGTACTCATAAAACCATTTGGTCCAAACCATTCATAAGTTGCGCCAGCAACACCAGCTATTTCTAATGCAATGTCATCTCCTTCACAAGCAGGTACATCAATTGTAGAGTTCAATGGTGGGTCAACTACTGGGTTATCAGTAATTGTTACCAACTCTCCAGCTGAATTTAGAGAAACACAAACGCCATTATTAATAGCAACTTGATAGATTCCAGATTGAACAGATCTTACAAAATCAATTCTATAACTTGGTGTTGTTGTTGTGTCCAAAACGGTTGTATTTCCTCCATTATCAGTGTATAACCAAGTATAGCTGACATTTGTACCATTATAAACAGTTGTTTGTAGAATCAACTCTTCTCCTGTACAGAAATCATTACCATTCGCGTCAATCGTAGGTTGGTCAGGAGAATCATTTACTAAAATGAATACTTCTTCTGGTTGAGAAGGACATCCTCTATCAGAAGTCAATGTCAACGAATAATTACCCGTATCATTTTCATCCAAACCAGCAGCATCGATTGGGAATGGACCAGCAGAAGGCGCTGTTCCAGTCACCATAAATCCATTTGGTCCAGCCCATGCGAACATTACTGAATCAGTAGCATTCACCATGTTCATAGCTGAAAGGTTTACAGATTGTCCTTCACAGATTTCTTCATCCGCAGAGATATTTCCAATTACAGGAGTATTACCGTCGAAACAGGTATATTCTCTAAAGTTATCAACATTATTTGAGTTATCATCTGGACAGTTTGCACCATTGATACACTCATCCGTATCATTCAAACCATCACCATCACTATCCAAATCATCAACATCTGAAATACCGTCACCATCTGTATCGACACATGGCCATTGCTCACATTCGTAACTATCAACGATGCCATCATTGTCACGGTCAATGTCTTGAAAATCTGCAATTCCGTCACCATCATGATCTTCTGGATCAGAGATAACACCGATTGGTTGATTGTTCGCATCAGCCGTTGGTTGACCGAATGAATTTACCATCGGAGTTCCCATACCGATAACTCCATTGTTATCATTGTCAGGGCGATTTGCTTCATGTGTATCAAAAATTCCATCATTATCTGAATCGATATCATGCCAGTCAGGTGTATTGTCTGAATCTGTATCGATAGGTGATGAAGTCGTTGTCAATGGTGTATTGTTTGCATCCGCAGTTGCTACTCCGTTTACATTTACAATAGGCGTACCTGTTCCGATGAAACCGTCATTGTCACCATCTGGTTTATTCGTTTCTCTTACGTCATTAATACCATCATTATCACTATCCAAGTCATGCCAATCTGGAACTGAATCACCATCCCAATCTGGAGGAAGTGAAATTGGATTACCCGTCATAGCTGGGTTAATCAATGGAACCAAACCTGTAATACTTACTGTAGGTACGTTTCCATTTCCATCATCTACTCGTCCGTCTCCGTTGGTATCAGAAGTCATATAACCTGCTTCTGCAACGTCGTTGATACCATCATTATCACTATCCAAATCATCGTGATCAGGAATACCATCATTATCATAATCCCAAATAGTATAAGTCTCCGTAGCATTTAAATCATGTGGGTCAGAAGCAATTGGGTTGTAAAGTCCATTATCACCAAACAATGCCGCTGGGCCATCAATGATACCATCACCATTTGCATCTGGTTGCATATGACCTGCTTCTACCAAATCGGTGATACCATCATTATCACTATCCAAATCGAAGTGATCAGGAACGCCATCACCATCTGTATCGAAAATTGAAATTAAAGCATCACAGATTCCATCGCCATCTGCATCCAAACAATTGAGCATCACGGTTGCATCATCTGCATCCATCATATTAGGAACCGCATCGCCATCTTCATCACCACTTGGATCCCATCCGCCAGGAAGACATCCAAAATTTGCGTTTGGATTACAGTATTCATCTAAATCGGGAACACCGTCATTATCATCATCAATATCATCTTTGTCAACAATACCATCATTATCAAAATCAGGTTGTTGCGGAGGTGCACAATCATCTGTAACGTTCAAACCAATTGTCTCTTCCAATCCTCCATCAAATGGAACAAATGCCCAATAGTCGAGGAATTTTTCGTTTCCGAAATTAGCCGTATAAACATATCCTTCGTTGGTTGGCTCTGGCAAACCAGTTCCACCACCACTCAAAGGGCCGCCAATTTCTGTATGATTGTAGTAAAATTCATCAGGGTTAGCTACCCCGACATTATTCATCAAAGTGATAGTCAAACCACCGTTATCATTCTCAATATCTTCAAGCATTACGTGAATTTCACCTGCACGTAATGATAATTTGTAAGGGATGGTCAATTGTGTTCCTTCAGGAAAAGAATTTCCCAATCCGTCCATTCCATCCCAAAAGATAGAATCCAAACCAGCAGTTACACTTTTAGTAATATTGATATCGACTGCATCGAAGTAACTACCGTTGTTATTCATATCCAAAAACAAACTGATGTCTCCAGTTTCATCTAATTCAAAAACAAAATAACCACCTTGATCTGTTTGAATTGAGTTTGGCGTGCAAGTTACACCTGTTCCATTATCCGCTTCAACATGGAATCCTTCGAAAGTGACACTCGCATCATCTGGACTTGCAAAAAGCCAAGTTGTATGGGTATTTGTTCTCCAAACATCAGTCGTCATAGCCATCGCAGGCATATCAACATCTGGCGTATTGAAAAAGATTTTATTATTAATAATGCCATTTGAATCTTCAGCTTGCGGCTCGTACAAATAGGTTAGATTTGGATCCCAATTGCTCATATTAGCACTTCGGATGTAATCATTTTCACCAGTAGATTTGTAAAGTGCATTCCCGTTTCCATCTACCAAACCAATATTATTGGAATAAATAGGGAACCCCCAAGGGTCAACATTATCAAACTTTACTTCGTATTGAAAACCAGCTTTTGTCAAAACATAATAAACAGGTGAAGAAGTTACTCCATTTCTATTCATGATAGAATGATAATCGTTAGAGTAAACTCTACCCTCTTTGGCTGCTCCGCCATTATTACCAGCACCACCTTGTGTTACCGTAACATCCCAAGCCAAAACAACTCTTCTGTTGCCTGGTTGGTTTGCCGCTCTTGTCCACGGGGAGTTATTAAGTAGGTTTGCAAAAGCACCTCCAGTATAAGTACCGTATTCAAATGTTACGGTCCAAATACCTTCTTGCCCAGCGCCAACAGCAACTACTCCAGGCACATAACCTGCACCAGCAGTAGAACCGCCTCCAGTTGGGCCGTTCAATTCCTCGATATCATTATTAATGATAGCAATTCCAGAACCATCGGAATTGTCATAAGTAACATGCAAAGTTCCATCAGGTCTAAAAACTCTAATGAAACCACCAGAAAGTCCAACGTGACTTGAGCCGACATTGATAAATTCTCCTGAGTTTGCATAAACTTTAATTTGCTGCTGCTTTTCTGCCCAGAAGAACAAACGATAGCCATCGTTACTCAAAAAGTCTTTTGAGCCTTCGGCCTGAATGTTACTACCGAACATAAAAAGAAATGCTGTAGCGACAACACTTACTTTTAAAATCCACCTTTTAAGGTAGTTTTGATAAGTCGATCTGTAATTCATTGTGAAAATAATTTTAATTTTAGGCGAGTGCCTTAATACGTTATTGTTTAGATGTGGAGTCTTCACGTATTATGATTATCTAAATACATTAATATCAAGGATAATGCCAAGTATTATATTTTTTCATAATATGATGATATAATTCAATGTAAACCACTAAACAAAAACACTTTATACATATAAATATGATTTATAAATTTAAAGATTGGATTCCTGTTGTACACGAATCAGCTTATGTACATCCGCAAGCAGCAGTCACTGGCAATGTGATAATTGGAAAAGATGTCTACATCGGACCAGGAGCAGCCATAAGAGGTGACTGGGGCGCTATCATCATTGAGGATGGATGCAATGTGCAAGAGAACTGTACGATACACATGTTTCCTGGAGTGACCGTTTTATTAAAAGAATCGGCTCACATTGGTCATGGAGCAATTATCCATGGCGCAACGATTGGCAAAAACTGTTTGGTTGGAATGAACGCAGTTGTCATGGACAATGCAGAAGTAGGTGATGAGTGCATCATCGGCGCCCTGTGTTTTGTTAAAGCCAAAATGAAAATACCAAAACGTAGTTTAGTTGTAGGTAACCCAGCCAAAATAATAAAAGAAGTAAGCGACGAAATGATTGGCTGGAAAACAGAAGGGACTAAAATTTATCAAGGTTTGCCAGCCGACTTGAAAGAAACATTAATACCAGTTGAGCCACTTCGTGAAATTGAGAAAGGTAGAAAAGGAATGAAATCTGGTTATCAGCCATTCAAATGAAAATAAGTAAAAATTAAAGGTTGAAAGTTGGATGTTCTAAGTACAACTCGTTCAACTTTCAACATCTAACTTTAAGCGGGTATTAATTTTCCCACCAAAGGAATTCACTTTTTTCTACCGAAAAAATGTCAGCTACGCGGCTCCTCGAAGTTCAATTGTCATGGTTTCGTCATTTTATTAAAACAAAGACAACAATCATTATTTCAGCACTCTTTATAAGGGTAATTTTGCGCCAATTTTAGAAATCACCTTTTAATTTATAACAATGAATAGGACTATACTTTTTACTGTTTTACTTTTTTCATCGCAATTAGCCTTCGCTCAAGAAGTTACCGTTTCAAACGGACGAGGATATGCAGAGCAATCTTTTTACACATTGAGTGATGACAATACTTCTACTATCACCAACGAAAGTTGGGACATTGCATTTACAACAATTGGCTTGCAAGATGCAGGTATTCACATCAACGAATCGGCTAACTTCAGCATGGGCGCTACTGGTGCTGAATTGGAAGTGTATGCAGCTCCAACTACCAATTGGGATGACACTATTGACGAAACAATGTTGACTAATCGCCTATACAATGATGATAAATCATGGACTTACGGTGGTGCATTTAATCAAGGAAGAGATCTAACGGATCCATTCGATTTTGGATGGGGAACTTATGACTTCATGACCAATATGGTGAATGGTGAAAAAGTATTTGCTGTAAAGCTAAGAGATGGAAGTTGGAAAAAAATCCAATTTCAAGGCATCACAATTACGACTTACAATTTCAGATACGCTGATTTGGATGGTTCAAATGAAATGACTCAGTCATTCGACAAAACAGATTACGAAAATGGAACGATGGCATTTTTCTCATTTGGAACAGGTGAAGTAATGGCTGCGCCACAAGACAAATGGGATTTGTTATTCACCAGATATGCTTCTCCAGTTACACAAATGGGTATGACACTAAATTATGTCGTGACAGGTGTGCTTTCAAGAAATGGAGTTGAAGTCGCAGAAGCTAAGAATGTTGATCCAGCAACTGTAGAATTTGCAACTTACCAAGACTCTCTCTCAGAAGATATTGACGTAATCGGTTATGATTGGAAAAGTTTCCAAGGCATGTGGATGTTGGATGATAAACGAGCTTATTTTGTAAAGGACGTTGATGACACAATGTGGAAAATCAACTTTATCAGTTTCGAAGGTTCTGGCACTGGAAATTCTGTATTCAGTAAAGGTCAACTTGCATCAACTAAAGGTACAATCGATGCCATCAATCAATTTGCAATCAGCCCAAATCCAGCTCAATCTCAAACTCAAATCGTTTTTGATTGGAATACAAAACCAACAGTTTTGAATGGGCAATTATTCAACATTCAAGGACAATTGGTACGTAATTACAACATTCAAACAAACAATGGTTTGAATGCATTCACACTCAATAATCTACCAACTGCATCTGGAATTTATATCTTGAAAATATCAGATAATAGTCAGTCTTTGGTTTCAAAATTGGTGATTGAATAGATTTCAGTCAGCAGTTTTTCAGTTGGCAGTCAGCAATTCGTTTTGCGAAAGAAAAGACATTTGGATTTATTCCAAATGTCTTTTTTTTAGGCCGCCCACGAATTTATTCGTGGGTTTATGATATTCGCGTGTGCCGTATCCCATGAATAAATTCATGGGTTGCAGAGGTTCAGAGCAGCCCATGAATTTATTCATGGAGATTTGTTAAACATTATGACAAACCTTTGGTTTTAGCTTTCG
>CALHBQ010000089.1 GCA_937930815.1 uncultured Saprospiraceae bacterium
CTAAAATTAGGTAGTTGTATCTGTTCATTATTTCGTTTCTGTGGTGTCTCGTGTCCAAGCAGTTCTACAAACGCCTTTATCACAATTCATTTTTTTATTTAAAACTCCGTTTTCGTCATAGAGTTTTAATTCTCCATGTTCATTGTCTCCATTGAGATAGGTGCCTTCGGCAGCCAATTTTCCATTCGGATGATATTCTACGAAAGAGCCATTTTCTTGATTCTCTACGAACTGGACGACTTCTTTCAATTGACCATTTTCGTGGTATCCTTTCCATTCACCATTCATGGCGCCGTTGGTGTATTTTCCATTTAATTTCAGTTGACCATTTTCATAAAAAGAAGAATAGTCATCATCAAATTTACCATTGACATAATTTTCAACGTATTGAGGTTGGCCATTTTCAAAAAACATGGTTCTTTTCCCGTGAAGAGAATCGTTTTGATAAATGGACAATTCGACTACTTTTCCATTTTCGTCAAACATTTGGTACAAACCATGTCGCATGTTATCGGCAATACGCCGCTCGTATTTTTCAACTACATTTCCTGCTTCATCTTCTACCTCAATGGTTTCAATTGTTGGTTTACAGCCAATAAGAAGGAAAATCACCAAAACTGATATAAATGAATATATTTTCATAATTATTAAGAATTTGAACGGTGCAAATATTGCAAAATTATGGATTCAACTTCTTTAATTCACCAATGAATTCTAAAAGACAAACTATCAATCTTACGTATTCAAGAATTTTAATATCTAAAAAATGGGTATTCGTACCTCAAAGTGTTTTGTTATGTACGTTTTTATATTACTGTAATCACAAAGGAACAATCTTTGGAACCAAAAGAGTGATCCAGACTAACTATGAATGAACTTTGGATTTTTTTTCCAATTTTCTAAAAACAGACTGGATTTTTACTCAACGGTCAAAGTAAAACTTTAAACATCTAATACTTTAAGTGCTTTACAAAAAAAACCTTAAAAAGATTAGTAAACTTGTAAGAGAATGGCCGAACAAAAAAAGCCGTTACGGAAACGTAACGGCTTTGTTTGTTATTGGAATTTTTCTAAAGTTGTATTGATTTAAGCGTCTTCTGGCACCTTAACAACTGTTTTGAAATATTCATATGTTTTCAACATACCTTCATGTCGATTGTATTTTGGAGTCCAGCCCAATACTTCTTTCGCAAGCGTAATGTCTGGTTTACGAATCTTCGGATCATCCGTTGGCAAATCTTTGTGAATGATATGCGCTTTTGGATTTCCGACCATTGCCAAAACTTCTTTTGCAAATTCCATGATGGTAATCTCATCAGGATTTCCAACGTTTACTGGTTGGTCATAATCGCTATGCAACAATCTGTAGATACCTTCTACCAAATCATCAACATAACAGAAAGAACGCGTTTGCGAACCATCACCAAAAACAGTCAAACCTTCTCCGCGAATCGCTTGAGAAAAGAATGCTGGCAATACACGTCCATCATTGACACGCATACGTGGGCCGTAAGTATTGAAGATACGAATGATACGTGTCTCCACACCGTGGTAAGTATTGTAAGCCATCGTAATCGCTTCTTGGAAACGTTTTGCTTCATCGTACACACCACGTGGTCCGATTGGATTTACGTTACCCCAGTAACTTTCTGTTTGTGGGTGAACCAATGGATCACCGTAAACTTCAGAAGTAGAAGCAATCAACATTCTTGCTTTCTTTTCTTTGGCCAATCCTAACAAGTTATGCGTTCCCAATGAACCCACTTTCATGGTTTGGATAGGCATTTTCAAATAGTCAATTGGACTTGCTGGAGAAGCGAAGTGAAGAATATAGTCTAAGTCGCCCGGTACGTGAACGAATTTAGAAACATCGTGGTAGTAAAATTCAAATTCCTTTAAAGCAAAAAGGTGCTCGATATTTTTTTTGTCACCAGTCAATAAGTTATCCATTCCGATAACGTGATAGCCTTCGTTGATGAAGCGATCACAGAGATGCGACCCCAAAAAACCTGCAGCTCCTGTAATTAAAATCTTTTTCACAGAGATTAGTTTAATTTTAAAAAATAAAAGTGGTTAAGTAAGAAGGGGTAATACCAGAAGGGAAGAATAACTTTCTGATGTCACAAATTTACGCTAGTTTGTAGCCCTACTTCAAGTTTTTGGACAATAAACTTTTGAACTTCGTCACTTAATTCCGTGTGCATCGGCAAAGAAATCACCGATTTGCATAATTTTTCTGAAATTGGGAAGTCTCCTTCTTTAAAACCATATCCAGAATATGCTTTTTGCAAATGCAACGGAATAGGGTAATATACGCCGTGTGCTATTTTTTGTTCTTTAAAATAAGCAGCTAATTCATCACGTCCTCCGTCCAACTGCAAAGTGTATTGATGGAACACATGCGTCGAATTTTTAGCTCGAACTGGCGTTTTCACTCCAGGTACATTTTTCAACAATTGGTCATATCTATCTGCTGCTGCTTGTCTGGCCTCATTGTATTCATTGAGATGTTTCAATTTAATATCCAAAACAGCTGCCTGAATACTATCTAATCTGGAATTGACGCCAATATCTTCGTGATGATAACGAACCTTCATTCCATGATTAACAATCATCGTCATACGTTGAAACAAATGTTCGTCATCGGTAAATATCGCTCCACCATCCCCAAAGCATCCTAAATTTTTTGATGGAAAAAAGGAAGTGGTACCAATATGACCAATAGTTCCTGCTTGTTTTTTAGAACCATCTGAAAAAGTATAATCCGCTCCAATTGCCTGCGCATTGTCTTCAATCACTGCAATGTCATGTTGATTAGCAATTTCCATGATGGATTCCATATTTGCAGTCTGTCCAAACAAATGAACTGGAATAATCGCTTTGGTTTTATCCGTAATCGCTGCTTCCAAAAGTGTCTCATCCAACATCATGGTGTCTTCGTGGACATCTACAAAAACAGGCGTCAAACCCATCAATGAAATCACTTCCACCGTTGCCACGAAAGTAAATGGGCAAGTAATCACCTCATCACCTGGTTTGAGGTCAAGTGCCATGAGGGCGATTTGCAAGGCATCGGTTCCGTTTCCGCAAGGAATCACGTACTTCGCACCTGTATAACCTGCCAAATTGCACGCAAACTCTTTGACCCACGGGCCACCGATGAAATAGGCACTTTCGACTACCTCAGCGATTACTTTATCTACTTCTGGTTTGATTTTTTTGTACTGACCCTTTAGGTCTACCATAGGAATTGGTCGGTCAATTGTCATCTTTATTTCTTTTTGGTGAATGTTGATTTTGGCTACAAACGCCGGGTGGGGTTTTGGAGTCTTTAAAGTGTCTTTTTTAATAATAGACGCAAAGATAGTTTACTAATTACAAAATGAGGCAATAGAAATTACCTTTGCAAAAAACTTCCTTTTTATGAAAATTTTGAAATTAACCTTTTTCTTCTTGTGCTTTTGCCAATTGCTATCGGCACAAAACAAAACCAATACTGGTAATCTACTGGCGGTCAACCTGACTGCTGGCTATCAAAATACAGGAGGTGATTTGGCAGATCGATTTGGAACAAACAGCAGCGTCGGTTTAGGAATCGACTACATCACGCCAGAAAACTGGATTTTTGGTTTGAATGGAAACTGGATTTTTGGAAATGAGGTCAAAGAAGATGTCATCGCAAACCTTAGAACGAAGCAGGGCGCTGTCGTAGCCAACAACTCATTTGTATCAGATATTTTGTTGAGAATGAGGAGTTATTATGGAATGGCGCATGTTGGGAAATTGATTCCAATCAGTAAATCAAATAAACGCTCGGGCATAAGAGTCACTCTGGGTGGTGGTCTTTGGGAACATAAAATCCGAATTCAAGATGACCCTGAAGCCCCTGCTGCTTCTCTTGTCAAAGAAAACAAAAAAGGATACGACCGCCTCACCCGAGGACTTTCTATAAATGAATTTGTTGGCTATCAATATTTTGCAAAAAACCATCGCATCAATTTCTATATCGGATTTGAGTTTACGCAAGGTTTTACCAAAAGCGTTCGTGGTTATAATTACGATACGCGGGTCTATGATACCGAAAGGCGATTTGACGCACTTTACGGTGGTCGTATTGGCTGGATTTTGCCTTTTTACTTAGGTAAAAAAGCGGAGGAGGTTTGGTATTAATTTTTTAAATGAATAAATTTTAAAATGATAAAATGAGTAAATAAGCGCTACATCCGCTTTGCTCATTTTAGCGTTGAAAATTATAGCCATGTATTTGCTCAAAAGGCACTGAGGCAAAAAGAACACTGATACCGTTTTATAGTTATTGTTGGAAATTTTTGGGGTAGAAAATTGATTCGTATTTCAAATATTCATAATTTGGGTGTCTGAAATCAAACTCCATCCCATGAAAAAAACTGAAACGTATCTAAAACGATTTTTTCTCCTTTTTTTTCTTCCAACTATTTGGACATTTTCGATATATGGTCAGTGTAACCAAAGCCAAGATTCTATAAATTTAGTTAAGCTTCATGAAGCATTAGGTGGGGCAAATTGGACTTACGAAGAAACTAAACTTGAGATAAATAGCTTTGATCCTCCTAACCTACCAAATGCCGGTCAGCCATGGGATACAAATATCCCTATTGACCAATGGCATGGAATTGCTTTAGACAGCAATGGTTGTGTAACCATGATTGCTCTACACAACAACAATCTAACTGGAGAATTACCTAACTTTTTAAGTGAATTTAAACAATTGGAGGCACTTAACTTAGGCTATAATCACTTGACTGGAACGATTCCAGCTTCTCTGATAAGTATGGAACATTTGACCAAACTCCAACTAAACTATAATGATTTAGAAGGATGCATTCCAGATGAACCAAATGTTTGTGCAAAGGGATTCTCTCCAAGTTTTGAAAATGATGGTTATAATTTCATCCTAAATTATAAACTTGCAAATTATGGAAGTATTCTTCAATTATGTTCTAATGCAACACAAATAGGGGAAATTTGTGATGACGGAAATCCAGATTCATTTGATGATATTATTCAGGAAGATTGTTCTTGCCGAGGTATTATCTGTAAAATAAATGATTCATTAGAATTAATAAAACTATACAACAACACCAATGGTGATGAATGGAGTTTTGACAAGTCAACTTATGGATTACAAAATCTTCCGAATGCAGGTAATAAATGGTCTCCTGATCTTCCTATAGCTATGTGGCATGGCATCATAGCTAGCAGCTCAGGATGCGTAAAAGGTATTTACCTAAATGATAATAATTTGAGTTTTGAGTTGCCAGTTTTGGACATACCATTTTTACGCCACTTAGTTATTTCTAATAACAATCTATCTGGCAATCTACCAAATTTTAATAAACTCCCCCAATTGTATTTATTTGATGGTTCGAGTAACCAATTCAAAGGAAATATTCCTTCTATAGAGCATGAGAATTACTATTTTACACATTTTGACTGCTCGGACAATCAATTCATTGGAAGAATCCCTTTGATGTCGGGAGCCGAAAGATTAGAACATTTCAATTGCTCTAACAACCAATTGACTGGGAGCATTCCATCTTTTGAAGGTTTATTCTATTTAAAATACATCAACTGTTCCAATAACAACTTAAATGGTAGCGTATTACTTGATGAACGCTTTCATTTTTCACATTTTTACTGTCAAAACAATGAATTGAATGGTTCCTTACCTGATTTTAGAGGTTTTAGTGGCTTAATTGATTTCGATTGTAGTAACAATAATTTTTCAGGCAAGCTCCCTCAATTTTCCTTTTATAGTATGGAAAACTTTAATTGTAGCAACAATAAATTTGATGATGGATTACCAACACGCTTAACTTCATTCAAGTTGAAAAAATTTGATTGTAGCAACAACAAATTTAAAGGCTCTTTGCCTGAGACAAGAAGCGGCATGCCACTTAGAGAATTTGATTGTTCAAACAACCTACTGACTGGAAAATTAGATGGTTTCAATAAAATCCTCACTTTAGAGAAATTTGATTGCTCCAATAATCAAATAACAGGAACAATAAATGATTTCGAAAAAGCACCAAACTTAAAATCATTCAATTGTTCCAATAACAAAATTGCAGGACGGCTTCCGTCTTTTGACTTTACACCTAACTTAGAAGTTTTCAACTGCAGCTCCAATCTAATCGGTCGCTCCATCCCATCTTTGGATAGCCTTTCCAATTTAAGAATTTTTGACTGTTCAGATAATAATATTTCGGAGACCATTCCCGATTTTAATAACAACCCAAACTTAGAAGAATTTGATTGTTCT
>CALHBQ010000090.1 GCA_937930815.1 uncultured Saprospiraceae bacterium
AGAGCCAAAATTGTCGTATTCTACATTTAGAAACGTCGAACTTTCATTTTCAATATCTTCAAATACGCGCTCAATTTCCCACTCAAAAGACATCGCAAATGGGGCAGAAGCATGTACTCGATAATTTACAATTGCTCGTTCTAAAGCATCGTTTTTCAAGGAATCAAGTTTTCTTGATTTTTGATATTTTTCAGCTTCATCAAAATCAGAATAGGCTTCTTGAGCAGGTCGTTTTCTATTTTGAGATTTAGAAAGTTGTAAATGGTACAATCCATTTTGATAAAAGTGATCATAAAGTACCTCTGTTATTTCAGCTTCTTTATCATCCAACTCCAACATGTCTTCATCAAATTCTAAACTTGTATATTTTTTAACCTGACTAATTTTCGATTGAGTTTTGCCAATCAATTTAAGAGCTCGTTTGAGTTCCTTTGGATTTTTTGATTGTTCGAGATGCTTTATTTCTGCCAAATTATTCGCAACAATATTGCGAAGCGATTCCATCAGAATTCGCTTCTCAGTGCTAGTCGCTTTCCTGTTTTTCACCTTTTTCAGAGATGAAGAAAATGACTTCTCATAGTCGCCTTTTTCAAAGCTTTTCTGAGGAGTTGCGCAACTAACAAAAATGCCAATAAATAATATCATCCAAAGTTTGTAATTCATTGATAGTCAGTTATCTGTTTTTATATTTTGCTCTGATTTTGTCCGCCTGTCTTTCGGCTTTTGTCATCACAAGATCAGCTTTTTTATCAGTTTCTGCTTTCAGTTTTTCAACCTTTTTATCGGTTTCTTTTTTCAACCTATCAGCTGCTACTTTGGCCGCTGCTTTTTTTAGTGGATTTTTTCCAGCGGCAGTGACCAATTTATCTGCTTGTTGGTAGCCCAATTGTCTCGCTTTCTCAGCAGCTTTTTTACCTTCCACTCTAATTCTTTTAGAAGATTTCTCAGCCTCTGCCATTACTTTAGCGACCTCTGCATCAGCCAAAGCTTTGAAGTCTTCTTTCTTTTCTTCGACGACTGTTTTTACGGAGTCTTTTACGACTTTGACTTCTTTCTCAACTTTTTCTTCTACTTGATTTTTGACACTGGTAATGATGTCAACTTCTTCGCCATCTTCTGTTCCAAGTACTTTTAGAGTCGTTTTTGGGTCTGCAATAGAACCACTCAAATTTATTAAAACATTTATAAAATCACTGTCTCCAATGTTTAAACCTAATTTCTTAGCTTCTTTTGAAATCAACTTGATTCCTTTATTTGCAGCAGCAGTTGCGCCAGATTTTTCTAACAATTTGCGAGGAATCTTTGCTTTGATTTTATAATTCATCTCTTGTTCTAAACTATGAGAGCCTCCAATTTTAAAATCAATTCCATTTGAAGTATATGGGAATTCCTTTACTGCAAATTTTCCATCTTCTATAGTAAACCATGTTTTTAATTCTTTAATGTTAGTAGACTTCAATTCATTGATATTCAATAGGTTACCTACTTTTTTCAATGGTTCAAAACCAGTCACTAATCCATTTAGAGTTTCTAAAAAACCTTCTGCATTTAGGTCTTTCAATTTTGGCAGCATGTCTTTGCCAAGAAAGCCATTCAATTTCAAATCTGAAGAAAAACTCCCTGAAATGAACTTACCAATTGGCGCAAATTGCTCGAATGTATTGAAAGTTTCAAACGCTTGTTTGAAGTCGATAGCCGTCAAAACATTCTCAAACTCAAATTTAGGTTCTTCAATATCTTTCGAATCGTATTTTCCAGTTAATGCCATTCGTCCACCCAAAGTTTTGGTTTTGACATTTTTCATTGAAACTGCTTCGTCTTTTACAGACACACTTCCTTTCAATTCTTTCAACTCCATGTCATCATAGAGTACCTCGCCAATGTTGGCGTTGATGACCATGTCAATTTTTTCAGGTACTAAAATTGGTTCAGTTAATTCATCGGGGTTTGCCTCTGTTGTTTCTCCCATCAATTCATTCAAATCCAATAAATCTCCTGACACATCCACTTTACCGCGAAGGGTCTGATTTTCAAATAAATAATTGAAAACATTACGAACTTCTCCTTTTGCCTTGATATCACTTCTCCCGACTTTCGTTGAAAATTTATCAATATCCAATTCATTCGAAGTCATGTGACCAACTGCCACCGTATTAAGCAATTTATAGTCTTCATATTTAATAATATCGGCTTGTCCATCCAATTTAAAATCAAATCTATCAAATACTTCTTCTGAGCTTTCAGGCGCTTCTGCAGTCGCTTCTTCTTCAGAAATCCATTCATTCAAATCCAAATTTCTTGAACGTAAATAGAGATCTCCTTTCATCGTTTTTTCATCTGAAAAGTAAGCCAAAATATTATCAATATTTCCATTTCCTTTCACATCACTTTTCCCCAATTTCATATCGAAGTCTTTGAGCTTCAGCTGTTTAGGGGAAAGGGTAGTGTTCATCTTTTTGATGGTCACAGGTGGTGTATCATCTGCTCGATACTCCATATTTACAATATTGAAATACCCTTTTGCATCAACATTCTCGTATTGCCCTTTGTCCAATTGGGACATGGAAGCATTCACTTCTACATCCGCATCAATCAACCCAGTAAGCTTGGTAACGCCTTCCATCGGCATTGCTTTGGCAAGCTCAGCTAAATCCAATTTTCCTTTGAATTTCGTATCAATTTTTGGATCACTTTGAGGCGTTTTCAGATTGAATTTTCCTTCAATCGGATTGTTCCCAATCTTCATTTTGAAATTAGGAATATCAACCACCATTTTGTCCATATTACTCGACGGACTATTGATGTTTACTTTAGCATTGATACCTGAAACCGAAGTCGGTAAATCTGGATATTTGAAATCTCCATTTTTCAAATTCAAGTTAACTTGAAAAGCGGGCATTCTATTTTTTACACTATTGTAAGTTCCTTTTACAGTGGAATTAAACGTGAAATTACCATTCGCTTTTACACTCTCGTATCCTTTTGTAAAAGCACCTGGAACTAATGAAAGAAATTCTTTAAAATCAGTAGAAGGTGCTTTGAATTTCAAATCCATATCAATATTTTCATCACCCAATTTCACCCATCCTTCTGCCAATAACTTCAAAGCATTGATTTTCAAATCATTGTCTTTGAGGGTAAATTTCATTTTATCTAAGTCCATATGAATCAGCGCATCTAAATCTGCTTTCACCTTATTGAGATAGGTGATGCCATCCATAGAAGTCGTAAATTTATCAGCAGTTGTTTTAGTTTTTAGGTCATAAATGGTCGAAGTCAAATCACCTGATCCCATATGATTCACGCCTTTCATATCCATCATAAAATCCATTCCACGATCTTCATAATGAATCGCTCCATCTGAAATAGAATACTCATCCAGATTAATTAGAAAATCTGAAGATTCGGCTCCTTCAGAAGGTTTGGTGATATCGTAATTTGCTTTCCCATTTTCTAAAACATAAACATTCAGCACTGGTTTTTCGATGTTTATTCCATTGATTTTCAATGGGTTACCACCGTTCCAAACGGACCAAAAGTCTAAAGCTAAATCAAATCGATCTGCAGTAATCAAATCAATTTTATCAAATTCTTTTTTACCAGAAATTTTCAAATTTTCTAAACCAACACTCACATTTGGAAAGTCTCTGAAAAGTGATAAATCAACATCAGAAAAATCTAAAGTTGAATTTAGATTTTCATTTGCACCTTCTTTTACGGCTTTGATGATATCATCTTTAAAAACAAAGGGAATAGCAATCGCTGCTCCGATAAGTAAAACAAGAAGAAATAAGAGACCAAAAAATAACTTTTTCATAAATCGATAATTTATACGGGTGGATGTTTTTTGTGAAACGATATTTGAGGCTACAAAAGTCTAAATATTTAGCAAAAATTCGAGCCACCTACGTAGTATAGACGGAATGTTAAACTTTTGGTTATGAATTACCAACATTTATTGAAATAAGGTAGGCCAGTCTGCTTTAAAAAAATTACCTTCGGCTTCCATAATTTTAAGCTATTTAAGCGGTAATAAATTTTAATAGAATAGAAAAATAAATTCCATGTCTACTCGCGATGCCTCCGATTTTACAATTATTGAAACAAAAGAACAAATGGATGACTTCATTCAAGTTAATCAATCAATTGATTGGTTAGGCTTTGATACGGAGTTTATTGGAGAACGACGGTTTTTTACTGAATTATGTTTGATTCAGGTGGCAACAGAGCATGGAATCTACATTCTCGACTATCTAAAAGACATCTCCATTGATTTTTTATT
>CALHBQ010000091.1 GCA_937930815.1 uncultured Saprospiraceae bacterium
GGGTCAACGATGACCAAATCAAAGTTTTTTCTTTCCTTTTTTAATGCTTCCATTTTCGCGAAAGCATCACCAACCAAAATGGAATGATTGGCGGTCAATTTATTTAAAGAAACATTTCTTTTGGCTAACTCCAATGCAGGTTTGCTGATGTCGAGACTCGTAACATTCGTCGCTCCTCCTGCCAAGGCATTGACCGAAAAACCACCTGCATAAGCGAAAATATCCAAAACCGTTTTTCCTTTTGAAAGACTTCTAACTTTGAATCGATTGTGTCGATGATCCAAAAAATAACCTGTTTTATGACCATGAATTACATTGGCTTCGAAGTTCAAATCATGCTCCTTGAAGATGATGTTTTCGTTTTCTAATTTTCCAAAAAGAACTTGCCCGTCATGGAGTCCATGCAATGATTCAGGGGCTTTTTGCAAATTTCTACTCAATCGCAAAACGAGCGTTTTACAATTTGATATTTTTAATAAAAGAGGAAAAATTTCTTTTAAAAAAGGCATCCAAATAGCCGAATATAATTTGACCACTAAAACTGAATCATACACATCTGCAATCAACCCAGGCAAGCCGTCATTCTCTCCATAAATCAATCGGTAGCTGTTGGTGTCCGTTTCGAGCAGTATTTTTCTTTTTTGAAAAGCAGTTATAATTTTCTCTTCAAACCAATCCGAGTTGATGGTCGCTGATTTATTCGCAGCCAATATTTTGATACGAATGGGTGAGGTTGGATCGAACAAACCAATCGCTAAAAGCTTATTTTTCTTCTGATCGAAAATGATAGCAAAGTCACCTGCTTTTCCATCAGTATTTTGTTTGACGATACCTTTGTCAAATACCCACGGATGCCCTGAGCGAACGATTCTTTCAACAGAAGGCTTCAATTTGATGGCCAATCGGGCGGGTGTGATATTGGGTAGGTTTTCTATCATTGGCGC
Source organism: uncultured Saprospiraceae bacterium (assembly GCA_937930815.1). Taxonomy (GTDB): domain Bacteria; phylum Bacteroidota; class Bacteroidia; order Chitinophagales; family Saprospiraceae; genus JAGQWW01. Next base: position 945 of record CALHBQ010000091.1, read on the forward strand.
AAAAATAAAAACTTTCAGCTGGTAGGAGTGATAAGGGCTCGTGATAGAGGGGATTTTCAAAATCCGTCCTATCTAACTCATTCACAGCGAGAAAAACAATCAGATTTATACCTTTGCAGTCATGTCATCTAAAAAAGTAAAACCGTTTGGTACCTACATCGACCGAAATTATCGGTTGATACGACTCCGGTTTTTGCAAGCATTCAAAAAGGCAGGCGTAGACATCACCACCGAGCAATGGGTGCTCATGGATTTGTTGATGCAAGAAAACGGACTTTCTCAAAATGAATTGGCAGCACGAAGTTTTAAAGATGCACCGACGGTTTCGCGTATCATAGATTTGCTTTGCAAAAAAGAATTCACCGAACGTCGAAAAGCCGAAAACGATAAACGTCGCCACGACATTTTTATCACCCCAAAAGGAAAGGAAGTTTATAATAAAATCCTACCCATCGTCTACGAGCTTCGCGAAAAGGGATGGGAAGGACTTTCGGATGAAGATTATCAGACTTTTTTGAGAATCATGAATCAGGTGTTTGGGAATTTTGAGTAGTGGTTTTATTTGGAGCGACTCAGTTGGGACACGGATTTTACGGATTGAAAGGGATTAGGACGGATTTTTTAGATAGGAAAATTTAAACGAACTGCAAAGCAAATTCTTTGTTGCTTCGATTTAATCCTGAAAATTCTATAATTCTGAAAATCCTGATTCAGACAAAAAGTACAGAGCGACTTAATGGACACGGATCAGCCTTCGGCGGACAAGTGACACGGATTGAAACGGATTAGAACGGATTTTTTTGCTGGGAAAATTTAAACGAACTTCAAAATTCATTCTTTTTACCTTCGATTTAATCCTGAGAATTATTTAACCTGTCCGCCCCAGGCTGATCCTGTGAATCCTGATTCAGACAAAAAAGTAAAGAAACGCTTTGAAATTTCCCTATCAGAAATAAACTCCTCGTCGCTCATCTGCGAGAATCCGTGTTATCCGCGTTCCTCTAAGTCGCTTGTGCAAGTAGCTAACGCATGTCGCTCAAGTTCCCCTATCCCAAAATAGTATTTCAAAAAATAGCAGATCTCCCCAAATCGCCATATATTTGTCATGACAACTAATTATAAATAATTTTCATAAAATAGATATAATGAATACATCAGAATTAGACCTTCCTAAGGTGTACGATAAAGCAGCAGATTTCATGCCTTTGCTTGGAACAGATTACCTCGAAATATATGTGAGTAATGCTAAACAAGCAGCACACTATTACAAATCTGTGATGGGTTTTCAATCAATGGCTTATTCAGGTTTGGAAACAGGGCAGCGTGATTTTGAATCTTATGTATTATCACAAGACAAAATTCGTTTGGTTTTGACTTCACCATTGAAAAGTGGAACAGATGTCGGACGCCATATTGACAAGCATGGTGATGGTGTAAAAGTAAATGCACTTTGGGTAGCGGATGCCACTCGTGCTTACAATGAAGCAATCAAAAGAGGTGCAAAACACTACATGGCACCAACGCGAGAAGAAGATGAAGACGGATATGTGGTCCGTTCTGGAATCTATACTTACGGTGAAGTAGTCCACATTTTTGTAGAAAGAAATAACTACAACGGTATCTTTTTACCAGGTTTCAAAAAGTGGGAAACAGCTTATAATCCAGATTCAATCGGTTTGAAATTTGTCGATCACATGGTCGGAAATGTTGAACTCGGTAACATGAACAAATGGGTTAAATTCTACGAAGAAGTAATGGGCTTTGCTCAAATTCTTTCTTTTGATGATAAAGACATTTCAACTGAATACTCTGCTTTGATGAGTAAAGTTATGAGTAACGGAAATGGCCGTATCAAATTCCCAATCAACGAACCTGCAGAGGGTAAGAAAAAATCTCAAGTGGATGAGTATTTGGAATTTTATGAAGGCGAAGGGGTACAACACATCGCAGTTGCAACGGACGATATCATCGATACGGTAACAAAGTTGAATGCACGAGGAATGGAGTTTTTAAAAGTTCCAGATTCATACTACGATGCATTGGAAGCGCGTGTTGGAAAAATTGATGAAGACATCGAAGCATTGCGTCCATTGGGTATTTTGGTGGATAGAGATGAAGAAGGTTACTTACTTCAAATTTTCACCAAAACAGTTCAAGCACGTCCAACGATGTTCTTCGAAATTATACAAAGAAAAGGAGCAACCTCTTTCGGAAAAGGAAATTTCAAAGCCTTATTTGAGGCATTGGAAAGAGAGCAAGACTTGAGAGGAAATCTTTAAATCGAACAAAGCTATTCTTTTAGAATAAAGCCTTTTGACAATATAAAAAATGTCGCTTCTCACCAGAAGCGGCATTTTTTTGTGCCTTTCAGTGTCCGCTACATTATAATTATACCTACATTCGTAGTCTTCCCTTGAATTTCCAATCGCACTCAGTCTTAGAGCTTTACAGCACAAATAGAAAAACCAGCCTATGCCTAAATGTTACTACGCTTTAATTGCGATACTTTTTGCTTTGTCCATTACAGAAAATCAAGCCCAAACTGTTTGTGGAATGGCCACAGACGAACCCGATGGTTGCCTGATGGAAACTAATCGGTATGCAGGTGTGACTAATGTTTATACAAGCTCTCCATTATTATCTGGGATAGATGGTCAACTTTGTTCTCCTGCATTTAACGATGCATGGTTGCAGTTTGTACCACTTTGCGAAGAAATTACGATTAAGTTTTTGACGATTGGGTGTATTCCTCGTATCCCAACTTATGGTATTAATGTGGCGGTTTTGGATGAAAATTTTGAAGTTCAAAAAAACTGTTTTAAGTTTCAAGTGGCAGGTTTTGCAAACCAAAGATTTAATTTAACTGATTTAGTACCTGGAAAAAAATATCACTTGATGGTCTTCACGGCTCTGTCAGGTCAGCGATGTAATTATACTTTTGAAATAGAAGGTCTTTCTCTTTTTGGAATTGGAAATAATGGAATCCATGGTGTTTTTGATTTAGGTGCAGGAAGTCTTACGAAGTTTTATGTTGACACTGGAGAACCCGGAACACGTTATAACTGGACAGCTGATCCAGGAATCGATATTGTAGATGGGCAGGGAACTCCAACGGTGCAAGTAAGTACGCCAACCGCAGGTAGTTATCAATTATGTTGTGAAATTATCAGAACAGATGGTACGGTTGAAAATTACTGTGAAACCATAACCGTCAATGAAACCAGCGACATTATTCAATATCAACAAAAAATGTTTTGTAAAGGTGATTGCCATGATTTTTATGGTGATTGTTTGAATGTCGGTGGAGAATATTTTCATGATGAAGTAAATGGACAAGGTAGAAATGTCAAACATTTTTTAGAATTATGTAAAGATCCTGAGCCGCGTGTAGGTATTTATGGAGAACCATTAATAACGGTTCAAAATGAATTTGTACCTGCTGTTATTAACGGATATTTGAAAAAGGGAAACCCTAACGATTATTCTTTTCAATGGCTCAATGGACGAGGTCGCCCAATCAATGGAGCAACGGATATGCAATTTTCAGTAGATAGATCCCGAACGCTCTGTTTTGTGGCAACAAACAATATTACAGGTTGCTCTGATACGACCTGCACCGATGTAGAAGTTCTGAGACCGATTCCAGAGCCTTGTAGCGCAACCAATTCACCAGCAAACGAACCACCAGGGTGCGCGCTTTGCACTTCAAGTTATACTGGTTCGACTGCTGGATATACCGCTGGACAATTTCCAACTGGTTTTTGTTCTGGTATTCAAAACAATCAATATCTCGCTTTTCAAGCACAGGCGACTTCTGTTACCATAGAGATAACCACCTTTGATTGTCTTTTCCAAAGTGGCGTTCAGATGGTAATCGTTGATGAAACTTTAACCGTAATTTCTACTTGTTATGATAGTGGAGGAATGCCCTCGATTGGAAATATTACGGCCTCAGGATTAGTCCCTGGTCAGGTTTACTATATCATGGTCGATGGGTGGTCAGGTGATATTTGCTCGTTCACTTTTGAGTTGGTTGGTGGTATCAATTTTAATCCACCCGATCCACCACAAGAAATCACCGCAGAAAATGATAACCCATGTCCAGGAGAGGTAGTTTGTTATGAAATTCCACCAGTGAATGGCGCCAATCTTTACACTTGGACGGTTCCTTCAAATGGTCAAATTTTGGTTGGACAAGGTTCTAATGAAATCTGTATTCAATGGAGTGGTTCTGGTACAGCCGATGTTTGTGTCTTACCAAGCAACCCTTGTTTTGAATCGACAGATACCTGCATTCAAGTAAACATTGTAAATAGTACCGCTGTCAATAATGTGCCACCAATGGATTTTTGTGCTTACGAATTTCCGCTCGAAGAAGCTGATTATTGTCCAGGAGGAGATTGTCCTGGTGTCATCCCTGCCGAAGGAACTTATTGTGTAAATGTAGGCCCAACAGCTGGCGCTTGCGATAGTACGATTTGTTACACTTTCGTGGAATTGCCAGTAAATACAATGACCATCGACACTTTTGTTTGTTCGGGAAGTTGTTTGGATTTTTTCGGTACGGATATTTGTGATGCAGGAACCTTTTCACGAAGAGTCAGAACCAACAGCGCCTGCGATGATGTCATTGAATGGAGAGTTCAACTCATAGATATTAAAGCGAGTATTGACAATCCTCGCCCTTATGATTGTATTACAGCCGATACCATGTGGTTGATAGGAAACAACTCCACGTTTTCTGGAGGAACAGAATTTCTTTGGGAGGCAATTGATGGGGGAGTAGTAGAAGATGGAGTGAATGCAAGAACTGCTATCATCAGAGGGGCAGGCCGCTATGCTTTAACTTTAAAATTTGGAGAAGGTGGTGGTGCCTGCGTAAGTAGAGATACTGTAACTGTAGTAGGAAACCTTGATCTACCAATGATATCATGTACTTCTACAGGTAGCACCGTTACCTTCAGTTGGCCAGCGGTTCCCGGCGCAGTGGATTATACAATAGATGTCAATTCAATCGGCCAAGGAAATACTACAAATAACAGCTACACGGTTACGGGTTTAGCTCCTTTGCAACCCGTTACTTTTTCAATCAGAGCTAATGGTGTAGCGGGCTGTGTGAGCATTCCTGCCACGGCGACTTGTAATGCACAAGATTGCCCTCAAGTAGATGTTTCGCTTGACAGTTTACCTCCTTTTTGTTTAGGAAATGCACTGCCAGCTCAATTACAATATCAGGTTGTTGGAGCAAATAACACGGGTACCACAATTTGGCTCGGAACTGGCGTTGATATGAACGGCGTTTTTGATCCCACTCAAGCCAATGTTGGTGATAATATTATCAACGTTCTTTACGAAGAAGATGGGTGTAATTATTTCGCTACTCGTGTTTTTACAGTAGTAGAACAACCGATGGCAACTTTTGAAGTTGAAACACCAATTTGCCTAACCGATCCATCCGAAATTAACTACACTGGAGACGCTTCTCCTTCAGCAGATTTTAATTGGAATTTTGCCAACGGAAACAATATTAACGGAACAAGTGGCATTGGCCCCTACGACATCAATTGGACAACTGCAGGCGATTACACATTGACTTTGGTTGTCACCGAAAATGGTTGTGCTTCCGATCAAGCATCAGAACAAGTTCAAGTCATTGCGCCACTGCCAAACCCAATTTTACAATGTAATACAACAACTTCTTCGGTTGAAATAACTTGGGCAGATGTCCCCGGTGCAACCGATTATAGGGTCAACCTGATTTCAGGGAATTCAGGTACTCGTAATAGCAATAGCTACCGAGTCGATAACCTAAGTCCAGGCGATGAAGTAGAAATAGAAGTGGTCGTCACGGGCAATAATATCTGCGGAACAAGTTCAGAAACGATAACTTGTAGAGCGGCAGATTGCCCGCCGGTGCAGGTAGGCATTGCTCAGATAGCAGATGTCTGTTTGACATCAACGACTGCCGATTTTGATTTAAATGACTTTTTGCTCCTTTCGGGAAATACAAATGGAGCAACAATCGAATGGCAAATTAATGGTACTGTTACTAGCGGAGGTATTTGCTCTCCAACAACATTGGGAATTGGGCAATATGATATTCAGGTGACCGTAACTGATTCGGGATGTCCGTTTAATGCTGCATCGGTTGTTAATGTAAAACCCGTACCAGAAGCGGCATTCACCGTTGTATCACCAGTTTGTGTGGGTGAAAATGCAGGTATCAGTTTTACAAGTACGGTGTTAAATAATTCTATTTTTAGATGGGATTTCGGAAATGGAACAGAAAATTCAGGCAATACAAACGAAGGTCCATATGAATTAACTTTCCCAAATGCAGGAAATGAAACCATCACTGTCGAAGTTGAGGCAGATGGTTGTAAATCAAATTTAGCAACAGAATCAATTCGAGTAACGGAACCAATTCCAGCTTTTAATATTAATTGTAACAGCTCGACTACGACGATAGATTTTAATTGGGCACCATCGACCAATGCGACCGATTATGTCGTTACTGTTTTGAATGCACCTTCAACAGCGACGACCAATCAACCCGATGATTTTAGTTTTAATGTTACCAACTTGAATCCATTGGAAGAAGTAACCATTGAGGTCGAAGTTTCAGATGCCAATTCAACTTGTCCTCCGACCGTTGTCACGGAAACTTGTATTACATTGGATTGTCCGCCCTTGCCACCATTCAATGTCAATTGTAATTCTACTACTGAAGAATTGACATTTACATGGAATCCAGTGATGGGTGCGACTGATTATGTGGTTACAGTTTTGGATATGCCAGCTGGTGCGACGACCAATCAACCCGATGATTTTACCTTCGTCGTTTCAAATCTAAATCCATTGGATGGCGTGACGATTCGAGTAGATGTTTCGAGTGATAATGATGTTTGTTTAGTCTTAGATGCGCTTTCAAATTGCCAAGCAAAAGATTGTCCACCAATTCAAATTACGACTTTACCAATTCCACAAGAGTGTTTGGATGAAGGAGAAACCGGAACAGAAATCGACCTACTTGATTTCGTTCAAATCACAGGAGACAATGGAGCTGCGGTTATCAATTGGTTTAGTTCAAGTCCATTAAACGGAAGCCGTTTCCAACCAAACGGAAACGATTTTAATACCCATATTTTTACAATAGAAATCATTGAAGAAGGCTGTACTTTTACAGAAGCGTTAACGATGGATGTGGTAAAAATTCCTTCCAGTGCTTTTACGGTAGAAACGCCAATTTGCATTACCGAACGTTCACGCGTTCAGTTAGATAATACACCAGCACCGAATACGAATTTCCAATGGGATTTTGGTAGTTCGACCGAGCAATTGGGAGCGCAACCGACGGGCCCATATTCTCTGATTTGGGGCGCAGCGACATCAGATCAAATCTCTTTGGTCACTCAAAGAAATGGCTGCACTTCTGAAGTCACGACGATGCCCATTCAAGTGGATGCGACTTTGGATGCACCAATTATCAGCTGTACTTCTGACTTGACAGAAATAGAATTTACATGGGATCCAGTTGTTGGGGCCACAGATTATGATGTGGTCATTGATAACGCGCCAACTGGTTTTTCAAATAATCAAACAAATGATTTTGGTTTACA
>CALHBQ010000092.1 GCA_937930815.1 uncultured Saprospiraceae bacterium
TGGCATTACGTTTATCATACCTGTACAAGTTGGTTCGTTAATATCACCTCCACAAAATTCCAATTGATTTGGCGGACTTAAAGCGGGAGCCGTTCCATCAAATATTTTTATGTGTTGTGTATATTCGTAATAACCTGATGAGGAGATTAAAATATTGCCGTTTCGAGTCAACCAATCGCCATCTGATTTTACGGTAAAACCATCAAATTTTCCATCATTATTAAAATCTTGCCTTGCCAAAACATCTGGCTGGCTGATGCCGTCATATTCGCACCAATCAATAATTCGATAAGTTCTAAATATCTTTTTACATGAGCCGTCATTGGTTGCTAAAAATTCGAGTTCTTCGACATTGACAGCCATCAAATCACAGCCATTTTCTATATAAGAAATTGAATCAGGCATGGCCATCATGCAATCAATCTCATGGTCATCTGGGAAGGTGATTTCATAATCAATATTTGGCTGCACCATAATCGTTTGGCGACAGCTACCTACCGAGCGATTGCCATGAATGTCATCTGCTCTAAATGCTCTCGTGATGGTCCCTACCCCACAATTATCAAGTGCAATGGTTGGAGCTAATTCTTGAGCAATTGCATCACAGTTATCCGTTGCAATTGGATATCCAAACATATTATTTAAGACAGTCGTATCCGTCAAATTAGTATTCCCTGGAATCTGATCGCAGGTCGTCCAAACATCAGCAGGCGGAATACAATCAGGTCTCACTTTATCATCAACCAAAACTTGAATCATACAATCATTTGCATTCGGAATATGCTTATTGAAAGTGATCAACCCTGGCCCTGGGTCGATATCATAAACACGCACCACGACATTGACCGTATCTCCAACATCCATACAACAAAAATTGACTTCATCACCAAAACGCGTTCTATCAGTTGGGTTACCAGGACAAGCATCATCCATTCTTCTGATTTTGAAATAAACCAGTCCACAATTGTCATAACTCCCTTCGTCGAAGGACGCAGCTGGCGCAGAAGTTGTCAAATCCATTGTCGTCAAACTGATTTGCGTGTACTCTCTACAAATCGGAACTGGAGGGATTCCATCAATTACTTCTATGGTCGTAACCTCAGAAGTATTATTTCCACAACCATCTGTTACAGAGTAAGTTACCTCATGATTTCCACGTGGGAGATATGGAAACGGAATATCGAATCCTATTAAATTTCCATTTGCATCCTGAACTGGAATCCCTTCTCCTGCCGAAGTAAACACTCGAATTTCAGCAATTCCAGAACAGTTGTCAAAATAGATTGGAACGTCCAATCTACCCTCTGAAGCACATTCTAAATTGTTGCCACCAATGGACTGATTGGAAACTATTTCGTTATCAAAATTGTCAAATTTGATAGTTGGCTTTACATTATCAATCACTTTTATTACCTGAATATCTTCTATCATTTGGTTGGTGCAGGTATTAAAAAGCATCCATTTTCTTAAAATTTTAAAAGTCTTTGTCGTTCCAACTCCTGGGCATGCTTCCAATAATTCATCATTATAAGTCACGTGATATGGACAGTCTGAATCTTTTACATTTGGAACGCCAGAACCCGTAGTAGCCAAAATATCCGCATCTTCCAATCCACGAACCGGCAGACCGCCTGCCAACAAAGCTGGATAATTTACCAATTGAATTGTATCTGGAATATGAGGAGTCGTATTGATAAACGTTACAAAAGGTTGGGTATAATTAACCGATAAATTACAGATATTTGGCTGGTCATCAGTTTCAGTAGAAGGTGTTTTTAAAGTTGAAAAAATTGGGTCACCCAAAACCATCGTCGTTGGATTATCCAAAACATTTGCAATCGGATCAGTCAGCGGATTATCAAAATTATCATCAAAAAGTGGATCTAAATTAACATCCAAATCTTCGCCATCTGTCCAACTTGAGAAAGCATCTATTCCTATCACATCATCCACTGCATCGAGAGAGGGATCTTTCAAACAAGTATGAAGTTTTTCTGGATTGATAATATTTGGGAAAGCAGCAAATTGCTCACAAGTCCAAGTTATATCTTCTGGAAAATCAATCGTCGCTTGCGTAATATGAATTTCTTGAGAACATGAAGTTGAGGTATTTCCTCTATAATCTCGACCTCGATAAGTACGAGTTATTATTGTCGTTCCACAAACATCCAATTGGGTGTTTTCACTAACAAAAAGTAATTGAGGATTGGCATCACAACCATCCCAAACGGTTGGCACAGGCAATGAATTTGGATCCTCTGTACAATCAATTAAATATGGGCCACCACAAGTAACCGTCGGCGCAATTCTATCAGAGACAGCAATCGCTCCCCAGCACCTATTGCCTGATGGCAAATGGGTCACTTTTACAGAAATTGTTTGGCCAATATGAGAACCGTTTGCGACAGGAGAAGTCGGCAGCACTTGCCCTCCAATCATCAAAGTGACTTCATAATCATCGTAACATCCATAGTTCCCTTCTAACATAAAATCACGGTGAATCTCCGCTTCGCAGTTTTGACCTAAGGATACCAAAATTCCATTATTGCAAGCCATTGCAGCAGTTGTTGATATGACCTGAAAGTTTTCTGAAACCACCTGTTCACATCCTGGATCATTGGGGTCATTTGGTGTAGCCATGCCTGCATCAAAGTAATATTTTACTGAGTAACTTCCTAAACCCAAACCAACAGGATCTATTGAAACCGTATGACCAGAAGAAGTTTGCAAAACATTATTTCCTTGCAATACCTCAAACCTTCCAGTACCAGTTGTTCCGTTTATTTCGCTTCCTGTTAATTCTATATTCGAGCTATTTTCACAATAGTTTTTATAATAATTAAAGCCCTCCATTTTGGGTTGTGGGTAATGGCAAATCGTTCGTGGAACTGAACGAGTCGTTCCTATCGAGTTTTTCAAACCCAATTCATAACCGATTCCATTTACGTGAATTCCTTCTAAAACATATTCACTCAAACCATTGCCAATTGGTGTTTCGACCAAAATATGACCTGACAAAAAATTGTATGGCGTAGAAGGCGGCATTTGGCTATGCGCTCTGAAAAATCCACTAAAGCTATCTAAAAACCAAGTTTGACCAGATGGCGCTGTAACCGTTATTTCTTCATTAAATTGACCATTGGAACTATTGGAAGCATTGCCATTACTAAGTGGCTTGATTGGATTTGGACGACAACCACATGCCTCTGTTATAGTCACTGGACAATCAGAAACTGTCAACGGAATGCACTGATTCTTATCGATATCTGCACAAATAGCCCCCGAAGCAATATCAGCTTCAATCTGAGAAACTGAAGTATAACCAGCAGATATAAAAGCAGAATAGGTTCCTTCAAAACTTAATCCATAAACACAGTAAGAACCAACTGGGGCGGAAAGTATATTTCCTTGATAAGGCGAATTGGCTAAACCGAGAGTCATAGAATAAATATCGTTTGGTGTATTACCTGACTCGGTCAACAACCAAACGTAAACGAAACCATTTGAACCTGGATCATTTTCATCGGCAGCTGTAAAATCAGCAGTAAAAACAGGCATTGGTTCACCACCACAAATTGTAGTTGAACCAGTTACAACAAGGTCTCCAGCATCAGGCGTACCTGTGCATGCCAACGAAAAGTCAGATGTTTTCTCAGAAGAAAAGGCGAACAATTGAACACAGAACATGCAATAAAGCATGATCAGAACGATCGCGTTCGTGGATTTGAGTTTGTTCATGTTTTTGTAAATCGGTTTTGGTGAATTTCGAAGTCTATCGAAGTCCCAGGACAACGAAATTCAAGGGTTTTGAGCATATGCTCAAAACTCAGTTGCTTGATCTCAATTTTTTATCAGAATCTTCCAGGATTCTATATAAACACATCGAAATCAGAACGGTACGAAGGGGAAGAAAAGCTAAAAGAGGGGAAGAAACAGAAGAGGCAATGCCCAAAGGGACATTGCCTAAACGTTTTATCTTTTATTTATACCACAATTAATGGTAAATGCTTTATGCATACGATTCTGGGATGTAAGTTTTGTATCGGTTAAAAATTCGAAGCTTTTGACTTCGAAAGCAAAATTAAGTAACGAAGGCTTTATTTGCAACTTTTCAGAAATAAATAAAAGCCGCCGTTACTCTCTTTGTTCGATTCGGTTTACCTCAATGGTTTTGTGATTATAATTTGTCAGTACGTTCAAAGAAAAATAATATTGAAGTTCTTTATCCAAATCGTGGGTCAAAGTTAAGCGAACATACTTTCTTAAATCTACCCTAAAATTGGTATTTCACTTATTGCGTAAAAAAATATATTTTCAAAACACCACAAAAACTCCACTCAAAATATTTATAATCAATTAATTATAAATAACAATATTTAATTATTTTAAAAATGTTAAAGTGTAATTTTTCTTATAAGAAAAATTATTCTACATCTAAAAGCTTCACTTCAAACACCAAAACTGCATTTTTAGGAATACCAGATCCACTCGGAGGGTTGCTTCCATATCCCAAATCAGGTGGAATAATTAACAGTCCTTCTCCACCTTCTTTAAATAATGGAATTCCTAATTGCCAGCCAGAAATGACCTGTTGAAGGTTAAATGGCCTCACATCTGCCACTGGTGTAGATTGATTTCCATCAAAATCGGTACCGTCTGTCAAGCTGCCTTTATAGTGAACTTTCACATCACTATTAGAAACTGGACGCTTACCTGTCCCCTCTTTATCAATTACGTAATAAAGCCCTTCATCTGTACTTTGAGCATCCAGATTATTCTCAGCGATATAATTGTCAATGGTTACCTGTGGATCTTCTTTTGAACAGGCCGTAAATAAGCCTATTGCAAGGACTAAAAAAAGTAAATTCTTAACGTTCATTTATTTTTATTTTTTTCGAAATTCTTAACGAAATTTATTGATGTACTTCCAACAATTTTATATCAAAAATCAAAACTGCATTTGGGGGAATAGCACTTGAAGGCGGATTATCTCCATATGCCAAATTAGGTGGAATAATTAAGATACCTTCTCCTCCTTCTTTAAATTTAGGCATTCCGATTTGCCATCCTAATATTAACTGGCGCAAATCAAAAGGAGTTAAAGTAATCTCTGGTTCATTTAAATTGGTGTCGAAGACCTGCCCATTGATGAGTTTCCCTTCATACTGCACTGTTACCCGACCTGTTGAGGTAGGTCTTTTCCCTGTTCCTTCTTTGCTAATTACATAAAAAAGTCCCTCCGAAGTTTCTTGGGCATCCAAATTATTCTCAGCGATGTAATTGGCAATTTGAACTTTTGGTTCAGGTAAAATCCCTAAAAATTTAATTTCAAAAACTAAAACTTCATTTTTGCCAATGGCTGAACCACGAGGTGGATTTTCTCCGTAAGCTAATTCTGGAGGAATAATAAGAAGTCCCTCTCCACCCTCTTTAAAAAGCTGAATACCAATTCCAAAACCAGTTATAACCTCACTTAAATTAAAGGCAAAAACTTCATTTTCAGGCGTATTAAGATTTGAATCAAACTCTTCGCCATTGAGAAAAGTACCTCTGTAGTGCACTAAAACATCATCTGACATAGTCGGTCTTTCGCCAGTTCCTTCCTTTTCGGTGACGTAGTACACCCCTTCACTTGTTTTTTCAACAGTCAAGTTATTATCACTGATATATTGTTGTATTAAAGTATCAGGATCATCTTTTGAGCAAGAGGTCAAAAATCCAATTATTAGAACAAAAAAGAGTAGTTTCTTCATTTTGTAATTTTTATCTAAAAATAAACCCATCCTTGTAAGGGTCTGTCGGGTCAAAATAGAACGTATTGGAACCCGTAAACGATGCCGAACCCGTCACTTTGGGTATCACTGATTCAAAACCGCCAAAGGTAGTTTTTTCAATTGCTTCTACCGTCATGGTACTTCCCAAAATGCTTTCAATTGTAATCGGTTGGCCTAAATTCAATTCTCCTTTCGAAAAATGCAGCCCCGCTCGGGCACTTACTCCCGAACCTGTCGCCGAACGATCTAACTCCCCTTCTGCGAATATGCACACATTGCGACTATGATTATTTGGATCTTCTGATTTCCCTGTAAAAATGGTTCCATATAAAAAACTCAAATCTTCCTCAAAAGGATGTTTGATTTCGAAATTATCCATCACTGCATGTTTGATTTTTCGACCATAATCAATGCATTGTTGATAAGACTCTGGAAGCATTTTCAAACCAAATGAATCCGCTTCTACAAAAGCATAATATGCACCTCCAAAAGCGACATCAAATTTAACGGTTCCAAGTCCTTCTACCTCGACCGTTTTATCTTTTAAATAAAGATAGGATGGCACATTTTTGAAAGCGCTTTCGACTACGATTCCATCCTCAATTTTCGCTGTAGCGTAAACAGTTCCAGCGGGGACATTGATGGTTAATTTCGGAGCAGTTTTATCGACTTTTACTAAGCCTGTTTCAATTGCAAACTTGGTCAAAGCGAGCACCGCATGACCACACATCGTACTGTATCCTTCGTTGTGAATAAAGAACACATCAAAGTCTGCTTCAGGCGTTGATGGTTCTGAAATCACAGCTCCGTACATATCAGCATGCCCACGCGGTTCAAACATCAAACCCGTTCTGATTTGGTCAAAATTTTCTTTAAAAAAACGACGCTTTTCAAGCACTGAATTTCCTTTTATTTCTGGTAATCCATCCATTAAAATACGGAGTGGCTCGCCGCCAGTATGCATATCTATCGTACTGACTTTCAACCAATTAGAGGGTGGTTGCCAATTAAAATTTTTGAGTAATTTATTCATAATAATTATTGATTCGTAGATTCGAAAACAGCAACTGCTAAAGCTAAATCAAAAGCGGCCATGCCGACTGATTTGAAAACTGCTATTTTATCTTTTATTGATTTTTTGTTTGTTAAAATTTCTCCAATTGAAATTACATTTTCTTCTAAAATCCATCCATCATTTATGGGATTAATAACATCTCCGACTTCCTTTTTTGCAACCATCGTATCAACTACCAAAACATCCGAATTTTGATAAACAACATCTGGTAATTCTTGCATCTCTTTTGTGAAAGACCCGACGCTGATGATTGATTTATTTTTTAATAAATTCCAATCATTTGGGAGGACTGGTTTTGGTGAATTTGTACAACAAATTATGGCTTCC
>CALHBQ010000093.1 GCA_937930815.1 uncultured Saprospiraceae bacterium
AAAATAAAAAGCACAACCCCCATTCCTGTTCCTCCTAATAATGTCCAAAATGCGCCATCGCCATTTCCTCTTTTATAAAAGACACCCACCAAAAACAATACAATAATCGGCGGCACGAAAATCGAAAACATCTGCTGTAGATAATCCCAAAGCCCTGTGAAATGTTGAATTTGTGGTGCCCACAATGCTGCAACTACCATTAAAATCACAGTCGTAATTCGTCCATACTTCGCAGTATCTGCCCCCGTCAAATCAGGATTATTCGGTTTTATAAAATCAATTACAATCAAAGTGGAGGAGGAATTCAAAGCAGAATCAACACTCGACAAAATCGCAGAAATCAAACCTGCCAATACCAAACCGACCATTCCGACAGGTAAAACATTCGTTACTAAGTATGGAAAAACGGCATCTCCATTTTCCAATCCTGGGTAAAGTGTCAATGCCAATGCACCCGGAATTACCATGATAAATAGTGGAATGATTTTTAAGAAACCTGCTAAAATCACCCCCCATCGAGCTTGTTTGATATTACGACCACCCAAGACTCTTTGAACGATATATTGATTTGTTGACCAATACCAAAATCCCATAAATGGAACCCCCAACAACAAACCCGTCCACGGCAATCCTGGATCATCAATCGGACGAACGACTGAGAAGTGTCCTTCTGGTGCAGCAGCCACTACCCTCGCCCAATCAAAATCGACTTTTTCAAATAAAATATAAGCCATAACCGAACAACCAATTATCAAAATCACTGCCTGAATCGCATCGGTATAAACCACCGCTTTCAAACCACCTGAGGCCGTATAAAGTCCAGCGATGAATGCCAAAGCAAGGGCAGTTTGCCACATAACCAAGTTGGGGAAAAATGCCTGAAGCACCAAAGTACCTGCATATAATGCACCTGCCGTCTCGATCATAATTGTTGTAAAAATGGTCACCCCAGAAAAGAAGAGTTGCGACCGTCGATCATATCGCCGTTGCAAAAATTCTGGAATCGTTGTAATCCTTGATCGCAAATAAAGCGGCACAAAAATCATCGCAGCGATAATCAAAGGAATCCCCGACATCCATTCATAAACTGAATTCACGATTCCCGTGGTATAGGCCGCGCCCATCAAACCGATAATGGTAGAACTGGAAATATTGGAGGCAAAAAGGGAAAGTCCAATCAATCCCCAACCAAAAGTTCTTCCTCCAAGAAAAAGATCATCGCCAGTTTTTGTGCCCCTTGCAACCCAAAAACCGATACCCAAAACCAACAAAAAATAACTGATAATAATGCCTATGTCAATAGACGAAATAGCAGATGCCATGTGTAGTATTTTCGTTAAGTTAATTAATTGAATTTTGCATTTCATCGATGCAGAGAGGATTCATGAATCCTCTTTACGAATCAAAAGAATCGCAACTGCCAGAAGAAGTTTAATAATCCTAAAATCATTAAACCTTGATCCCTTCTAACACAATTGTAAAGCTATAATTTTTCGGGAGAATTTGGTACTTTTCCAAGGGGAAAGCGCCCCATGAATCGACCCCTCCGATTCCCATCATTTTTGAGTCAATGCAGACTGAAATTGTGTTTTCTTTTTTCAAATCTATGGTATGTAATTCGCCTCTTTTTTTTCGCGTCAATTGTTCGGGTGAATAGTTTAAAGTTGAAAAACCGAAAAGGTCTTTGCTTGTAATTTGCAAAGCGTAATTCGATGCGGCAAAGAGAGTCAATTTTCGATTATCGGTTTTGTATCCATTCTCTTGTGGCGAGATGTAAGGGACGTATTGTTCTTCAATGGTACTTTCGTACAAACCGACTAAAGCAGCAGCTTTTCGATCTGGATAATTTTCGAATGGGCCTTTTCCTAACCATTTTATTTTTTGAAATTCATTTGGCATTTTAAAATATAAACCGAGACGAGGTAACTCTGGCAAATCTTCTTTTTGTGGTTCAAAATCACAGTTGATTTCGATTTTGCCTTTCGGCGAAATGTGATAGTTTATTTTGAAAAAAGATTCGACTTTCGTCAAAAATAAAACGGTTTCTACCCTATTTTCTTTTTCGAAAATTTTGAATGATTTTAACTCAAATGCTTTTCCTGCATTTTGCCAGACAGCGCATCGCTCAGGCATTTTGTTTCCAAAATCATTGTCATTTGGTGGTCGCCAAAAGTTGGGTCGAATCGGTTCGGCAAGTAATTCTTTTTCTTCAATTTTATAGCTGCAAATGAGACCCGTTTTTTCATCAAAATCAATTTGAAAATTGCTTCCATAAACTTCCGTCAAGTTTGCTGAACGTTGAAAGTTTAACTGACCTTTCTCTGAACCAATCTCTTTTTTCAGAGTCTTTTCTTTTAATTGAAATTGTTCTTTTCCAATTTCAAATCCGATGGGTAGAAATGGTTTTTCTCTTTTTGTTCTTATAGAAAAATCGATGAAGACTTCCTCTTTCATATTCGACGGAAGTCTTTGAAAATCAATATGGAAAAATGATTTATTATTAGCTGCCGTGGCTATATCAAGCGTGCCATTCCATAGCACTTCATTTTCTTTCCAAACTTTATAAAAAATAGTAAAACCAGATAGATCAATAAAGTTGAATCTATTTTCAATGATAAAAATTCCTCCCCCTTGATCCCACTCCAAAGGGGGACAGTTTTCACGCAATTCATTATCAATATTCGAATTAATGTTTTCAACTTTTGAAAGATTTTTTTTCAAAATTTTAACTGGCTCATAAACCTTTTTCACCTCCCAAAAACTTGGATGTACTGTCCGATCTGGAAAGAGCAAACCGTTAATACAAAAATTATCATCGCTCGGCATGTCTTCGCCAAAGTCACCTCCAAATTTCCAATACTTTTTTCCATTCGATTCAGCCGCCAAACCTTGATCCATCCAATCCCAAACAAAGCCACCTTGGAGGCAATCATGTTGGTCGATGATGTTCCAATAATCCACCAAATTTCCACACGAATTATTCATCGCATGTGCATACTCACACATGATAAATGGGCGGGTTGGATTGCTCTCCGCATACTCAATCAGCTTATCTGGCGGCGGATACATTGGGCAAACAATGTCTGTATTGGCTTCCTCAAATGCTTGTTCATATTGCACGGGGCGAGTCGAGTCGCGTGCTTTCAACCACTCATATGATTTTTGAAAATTCTGACCATTTTCTGCTTCATTGCCAAGTGACCAAGTGATGATGCATGCGTGGTTTTTGGTTCGCTCAAACATGCGTTTAGTACGATCCAAAATTGTTTCACCCCACTCTTTTTCTTTTGCCAAACTTCGCTCATCAACGTACATTCCGTGTGCCTCGATATTGGCTTCGTCCACGACATAAAATCCGTACTCATCGCACAACTCATACCATCTTCTGTGATTGGGATAATGACTGCTCCGCACTGCATTGATGTTGCATTGTTTCATCAATTTCAAATCTTCGATCATACTTTCTTCCGTGATCACATGTCCTCGAAATTCGTCATGCTCATGTCGATTGACGCCTCGTATGGTGATTGATTTTCCATTGATGAGCAGTTGTGCATTTTTGATTTCTATCCGTCGAAAGCCAATTTTATGAGTAATGTATTCTTCTCCAATTTTTAGGATGAGGGTGTAGAGGTTTGGTGTTTCGGGCGTCCATTTTTTTACTTCGTTTAGAGTTAGGTTGAAATGCTTTGATCCGTTCTCGGCTTCGCTCGAACTCCGTGCTTTCTCCTGGAATTCGAGCGTAGTCAAGAACGATGAATGGACATGAACTTCTACTTTTTCGTCGCTCTCAACTTCTACCTCTGCTGCGCTCGAACTCCGTGTACACTTTTGGAGTTCGAGCGAAGCCGAGAACGGTTTTTTCACAAAGACTTCAACATTTGTATCACTCTCAACTTCCACCTCCAAAACCCCATTTTCATACTCATCATCCAAAGTCGCTTTCGCGAAAAAATCTTTGACTCGATTTTGTGGTGCTGACCATAGATAAACTTCTCGCTCAATTCCACTGATGCGCCACATGTCCTGACATTCCAAATACGAGCCATCTGACCAGCGGTAAACCTCAACGGATAGCTGATTTTCTCCTTTTTGTAAAAAATCTGAAATATCAAATTCGACTGGTGTTTTAGAATCTTGATTGTAGCCGAGCATTTGGCCATTCAACCAAAAATAGGACGCAGATTTAATCGCTTCAAAAACCAAAAAGACCTTTCTACCATCCCAATTCTCAGGAACTGAAAAAGTGGTTTTGTAGGAACCCACTGGATTATAATCATGAGGAATGTGCGGCGGATTTCGCTCAAATGGATATCGGTCATTGACATAAATTGGAGTGCCGAACCCTTCCAACTCCCAGTTTCCTGGCACATTGATTTCGTTCCAATGACTTGCGTCGAAATTTTTTTTATAAAAATATTTTGGACGATCCGCCGGTTTGCGCACCCAATTAAATTTCCATTTCCCGTTAAGGGATTTGTAAAAAGGAGACTCCTCTTTTTTTGAATTTAAAGCCGATTCTAAATCTGGAAACGAGATGGTATTGACGTGAGGCTTGGTTTGCCCAACGTTAAAAATTTCGGGGTTCTCCCACCATGTTGATTGCTCATCCATACGTAATGCGGAGCGGTGCTCCGCAATGATTTTGAAAAAATCAAAAAAACACCAATGACCAAAAAAAACTAAAATTCGTCTTTTTATCCTAAACTATTGAGTGATTTTTTTATACAAACCGCTCAATAAAATGAATGAATTTTACACTAATTTTTTGTGATTCCTGAGCGGCATCGCGTAACACCGATCCGCGTTACGAAACGACTTTCGCACCATCGCCAACTCTCACCTCTAAAGGCGTAAGTTCTTTCCCAAATTGTTCTCGATAAGCATTTGCCGAAAAGGCGATAAATTCACTAACATTCTTTTTTTCAACAATAGAAATGGTACAGCCTCCAAATCCGCCGCCCATCATTCGACTTCCCAAAACATAATCTACGGCTTTAGATTGATCAACCAAAAAATCTAACTCTGCACAACTGACCTTGTACAAGTCAGTTAGGCTTGCATGAGAGGCATACATCAACTCGCCAAGGCGTTTAATATTTCCTTCTTTTAGTGCTTTGGTCGCAGCGAGTGTTCGTTCATCTTCGGCAACGACATGGGTGCATCGGTCATAAACATTGGGAGGCAAAATGTCTTTTGCCGCCACGATCTGTTCCAATGAAACATCTCTAAGTTTCGTAATTTCTAATCCTGTTTTTTGTAGAATTTCGACCCCTGTTTCACACTCCGAACGTCGAGTATTATACGCTGAATCTGCCAACGAGTGCGAGACATTCGTATTCAAAAGCAACACTTGATAATCGCCCAATTCCAATGGGAAATATTCGTATTCTAATGAGCGGCAATCGAGTAGCATCACGTGGTCTTTTTTCCCATGTAAAATGGAAAATTGATCCATGATAC
This sequence comes from uncultured Saprospiraceae bacterium, assembly GCA_937930815.1. Lineage (GTDB taxonomy): Bacteria > Bacteroidota > Bacteroidia > Chitinophagales > Saprospiraceae > JAGQWW01. Next base: position 5,464 of record CALHBQ010000093.1, read on the forward strand.
CTCCCATCATTCCGATAAAATTGTGATCGGCTTTTTGGGTGATTTTGGCCATTTCAACTTTAGAAAAATTCAAATCAAAAACCTCGTTGAGCGCATAAACAAAGCTAACCTGCAAAGCTGAGGAAGAACTCACTCCGCCACCTAATGGAATATTGCCACCAAATTCACAATCAAAACCCTTTAGCGTTTTGCCCTGTCTTTGGATTTCGGAAACGACTCCCATCAAATAGTTTTGCCAACCACTTGGTACTTTTTTGAAATTACGCAAATCAAACTGAAAGGTATCTCCATAATGCGAAGAAATCAGGTTGCAAGTAAAATCTGTTCCATTGGTTGCTAAATTTTGCGTAATGACTAAGTCAATTGCTGCAGGTAGCACGAATCCATCATTGTAGTCGGTGTGCTCGCCGATAATGTTGATTCGGCCAGGAGCTTGCGTTGTTATTCTTTTTTGCATTTTTATTTTTTTGCCATGAATGAATTCATGGGTTGCTGGCTATACCGTTTTCGCCTCTAATTCTTTTTCATAATAATTTGTCGCATCGTAGATAAGGTCATCTAATCGTTGATTTTCGGAAGCGACCATTTTTTTATTCCATTTCAAATAAGATTGTAAATCACTCATCACTGCGCCGCGAATTTCAGGAATTGAGTTGGTATCAAAAAATAAACGGCCTGTTCTTCTCACAAAAAAGTCTTCGGCAGATTGAACTTGTTCAAAATTGACCCCAAACCATGCCTCTGCTCTCGCCAACGCAATTTCAGAATTGTCATCAAAATCTTTCATTTCTTCCAAAATAACTTCCGTTTGTTTTCCGTAGTTGTGTACCAAATAACCAGCGCGATGGGCAGGTAATCCTATTTCAACTACTCGTTTTTCTAAATCAGAAATATAATCTAAAACGGCTTGCCAGTTTTTGAAAATTTCTTTGGTGAGAGGTAGGTTTTTGGTTTGGCAGTTTGGTTTAAAGTTAGGCGATAACTTTAAGTTATCGCCTAACCCTTCCACTACCAAATCTACGATGCGCTGACCCATTTT
>CALHBQ010000094.1 GCA_937930815.1 uncultured Saprospiraceae bacterium
TTCGAATTCAGAGTTGAAAAAGGTTGATGCAATCATAGCTTCAACAGATACTACCGAAAGAGTTGAATTTTTGGGTGAAACAAAATGGCAAAAACAAGCGAGCAGTTATCTAAAGTCATACACTTTTGCGGTTTATGATTCAGGGTATTACAATTTGTTACCCTTGGCAGTAGTTTACCAATCTGATTATACGATTGATACTGCTTACTCCAATAGCCTCGGGTTTATGGTTGACAATCCTCGTTCTGTCGCGAGAGATTCAACGATAGCAGGCATTAAACCAATCATAAAAGAACCTACGAAATTTGAAGATTTTATTCCTTACTTAATTGGATTAGGTGTTTTATTGCTTTTGGCTGGACTTGTTTGGTATTTCTTTTTTAGGAATAAAGAGGAAGTTGTTGTGGAAGAAGAAATATTTATTCCTCCTGCTCACGAAGTCGCTTTAGGGAAACTTGCTTCTTTGAAACAAGAGGCACTTTGGGAAAAGGGTGAGATAAAAACGTATTACTCTAAATTGACTTTCATCTTTCGAGAATACTTAGAAAATCGTTTTGACATTCAAGCATTAGAATCTACTTCTGAAGAAATTATTAACCAGTTAGAAAAGAAAGATTTCGATTCAAATATGAATGAAGATGTGCAACGAGTTTTGCAGTCTGCCGATTTGGTAAAATTTGCAAAAGCTAAACCAATGGAAGAGTTTCACACGGAGAGTTTTAAGAAATTAGAATCATTTGTTGAGACGACTAAAAATATTGAAAAGCCAGAAGACAAGGAGAATTAAAAGCTTTCTAAAACAAAAAAAGTCCCTCTTCAAAAAGAAGAGAGACCCAATCCCAAAAAACCGAGTTACTAATTCTTAGCAGTCCGCAGAACGGAAGCGATCTTTAGGAATTTGTGTAAATTTTTAAGTCAAAGTTGTCGTTTCGTTTTTAATATCCTTTCCTGAAAAAGAGATGAAAAAAGTCCCTCCTCAAAAGGAAGAGGGACTCAATCCCAAAAAACCGAGTTACTAATTCTTAGCAGTCCGCAGAGCGGAAGCGATCTTTAGGAATTTGTGTAAATTTTTAAGTCAAAGCTGTCGTTTCGTTTTTAATATCCTTTCTCAAAAAAGAGGGGTAAAAAAGATCCCTCCTCAAAAGAGGAGAGACCCAATCCCAAAAAACCGAGTTACTAATTCTTTACCTTCCGAAAAGGGCGGAAGCGATTTTCAGGAATCATTCGTATAAATTCTTATGTAAGATTCGTTCGTTTCAAAAAGCATACTCGAGAAGCGGTTTGAAAAGTCCCTCCTCACAAGGAGGAGAGACCCAATCCCAAAAAACCGAGTTACTAATTCTTATTTATCGTCTGATAATAAAATCATCTTTCTGGTAGCAGAACCGGATGGTGTATCGAGGCGGTAATAAAGCACGCCTGATGCATTCAACATTCCTTTTTCTACTTTGAATTCGTTGTAACCTGCGCTGTAAAAAGCATCTTGTTTGTTCACCACTTTACCCGAAAGGTCGTAGATGGTCAATGAAACATTTGATGCCGTTGGCAAGTCAAATCCGACAACTGTTGCATCAGCAAATGGATTCGGTTTGTTTTGATATAAAACCAAATCCTCGTTTGATGCATGGTCGCTGAATTTCAAATCCAAGTTATAAATGCTGCCATCCGCTGCATAAGCTTCGGCAGTCGTGTAGTTAGAAGAAAGGCTTAACCACTCGCTCAGCTTTCCAGCCGCAAGTGTTTGGAATTGCAGACTGAACAATGATTGTTCGTGTAAAAGTGTCTGGTTAATTGCGTTGTCCCAGCTAAGGGTAATCGCACCATGTTGGAGGAGGGTTAAGCCAAGGTTTTCGCGGTTAATTACGCCATCGTCAACTACTTCTACCAAGTCCAAAACACTTGGGTCAAAATTGATGGTTGATTGTAATCCCACTAAAGATTCGTTTTCTTCCAGTTGGAAAGTAATGGTGATAAATTCACCTTTTTCAAAAACTTGATTATGTAATGTAAGATTCAATGTCTCATTAAAAGTACGGTCATCTACACCCAACAATCCGTTAGGAGTTGCATCGCCGTTTACGTCGCCAATCTTCACAGCCATGAAGTCAGCTTTTAACTCATCATGAGTTAAATTATTCATATTCACTACCTCAGCAAATGGCTCGTTGAACGGATTGGCTGGGTTTATAAATGTGTGGTTTTTATCAATAAATCTCCATGAGGTGTTTCCTACAAATTCGTCAGAAACAAAGAGTACAGCTTTTCTAACCGCCACTACATCTAATGTGGAAATAGAACCACTATTATTCACATCTGCTGCAATCAATTTATATGGAGAATCTAATTTTGCTACGTTTAAAACATGTTTTGAAATCAATACGATATCAATTGTTGATACCCCATTTCTCAAATCATCATTTTTGAAAGGAGTCAAAGAGTAGTCATGTCCTGCAGGAATGTTGGTAAACATATATTCACCTGCATCATCTGTACTAATAGTTGCTGAACCTTGACCACTGATGGTCATTTGAACATCGCTTACTGCTTCACCTTCATCGTTTTTGGTAGAACCACCTAGCGCAACTTTAGTCACTAAAGTACATGCTCCCATATTGTCTTGAACATCCAATCTTGCACTACAAAATTGTTGATTTCCAAGTTCATCAGTTACCCATACTTCGATTGGGTTGATACCGATATTCATACAAGTAAAAACACGCACGGTATCGTTGACATCACTTGAGTAAGAGAATTTCAAATCTTCTCTTGCCGTACAATTATCAGAAGAACTTCCATTTTCAAACAACATAATATTGGCTGGAACCATACCTGTTGCCATCAAGGAAATACTGTTGTCCTGACAAATAGCAGTTGGCTTTTTACAGTCAATGATTTTGAAAAGGAAACAACA
>CALHBQ010000095.1 GCA_937930815.1 uncultured Saprospiraceae bacterium
TTTCAGAATTCAGTTATGGGTTTAGGCCGAACAGAAGTGCACACGGAGCCCTGAAACAAGCTGGAGAATATGTAGCTCAAGGAAAACGACATGTGGTAGATATCGACCTAGCCAAATTCTTTGACGAGGTAAATCACAGTCGTTTATTATGGTTACTGAGTAGACGAATAGGAGACAGTCGCTTACTCCAACTAATACACAGATATCTAAAATCGGGGATGTTAGAGGGAGGCCTTTTGAGCCAACGAGTAAAAGGGACTCCCCAAGGTGGTCCATTATCTCCACTGCTGTCAAATATCGTATTAGACGAATTAGACAAAGAATTGGAGAGGCGTGGACACGACTTTGTCCGATATGCGGATGACCTAATCGTATTAGTAGGAAGTAAAGCTTCTTCCGAACGAGTGTTACACAGCCTAGTGAATTACATAGAAGGTCATCTTGGATTAAAAGTAAACCAAGAAAAGAGTCGACTAGTAAAGAACTGGGAACTAAACTTTTTAGGACATGGCATTAGTAGTGATGGATCTTTATTGCTGAGCAAATCAAGCGAACATCGCTTGAGGACTAAGCTCAAAGAATTGAGCCGTCGGAATGCAGGAAAGAGTTTTGGCGAAATAATAAGTAAAATAAATCGGCTATTACAAGGCTGGTTACATTACTTCAAATACGCGAAGATGAAATCCAAGTTGGAGAAACTAAGGAGTTGGTTACGCCACCGTTTAAGATGTTATCGGTTAAAACAATGCAAGCGAGCATTAGGAATGAGTAGGTTTTTAATCAAATTAGGAGTTCCCAAGAATCGGAGCTGGACAACTGCAGCGAGCCGAAAAGGCTGGTGGCGCAAGTCGGGGACACCCGCAGCTCACGAAGGAATGAACAATTTGTGGTTTGCTAAAATTGGATTAGTCGATATGGTTTTAATCCACACTAAGTTACAAGTTTAAAGAAACCGCCGAGTACGAGAGTATGCTCGGTGGTGTGAGAGGACGAAAAGACCAGTAGTAGAAATATTACTGCTCTTTTCTCCTACTCGATGTGTGGCTTTCTTTCACAAATTTTACGAGGCTAAAAATTTGGTCAGGATGTTTTTTAGAAAATGCAGTATTTTAATTTCGTAGATTTGGAGATTTTTGGGGCATTTTACTGCCCACTTTCATATATTCTGGGTCATAAAAGAATTGTTATGAAAGGTGGTTGTTGAATTTTGGCAAACACATATCAATTCATAAACGCCCGTTTATGAATTGATACACACCTATCCGACTTTTTTAGCAAAGTCGGACTTTCTATCAAGTGATTTTGAATAGTAAGATGAACGTATAAAAAGAACCTAAAGATATTGCTCCCAACTTTTTCCCTCAATCCATTCGATTATATTTGTTTCAGGAATTGCTTCTATAAGGATTTGATATTTTTTCAGAGAAGTTGCGTCTGATTTGCCTATGTTCCAGTTTTTAGCCGAATGAAATAGATGAGTTGCATCTGAAAGCGCATCATAAAGTTTGCTGTAACTGGATGTAGTAAATTTATATTCATTTGAATCTAAAAGCAACTCTGCCTTCTCTATTAATAAAGAATATTCCATCATCGAAATTTTATTAAATAAATTGATTAAACGCTCCTGTTTTATTTATATTATACTGTTGAAAGAAGATAAAACATAGCTTTTGTTTTACTCGATTTTTAGTATTTTTACATTACAGAAGTAGTATTTTATCCCCATTTTGAAATTCAAAAAAATGAAAAAATTAATTATAGGATTCTTTTTTCTATTAGCTACAGAATGTGTTTTAGCACAAAGTAAAGATGTAGAGGCATACCTTGACAGAGCATATGAAAAAACAGAATTAGGAGACCATAGAGGGGCGATACAAGACTATAACAAAGCAATTGAAATTAATCCGAATGATTCTGATACATATTATAATAGAGGAACCACGAAAGTGAGGTTAGAAGACCACAGAGGTGCAATACAAGACTATAGTAGAGCAATCGAGCTTAACCCGAATAGTGAAATTGCATATTTTAACAGAGGAATCACAAAAATGATATTAGAAGATTACAGAGGTGCAATACAAGACCATAGTAAAGTTATTGAGCTTAATCCAAATAATGAAATTGCATATGTGATTAGAGGAAATACAAAAATGATATTAGAAGATTACAGAGGTGCAATACAAGACTATAGTAGAGCAATCGAGCTTAACCCGGATAGTGAAATTACATACTCTGGAAGAGGATATGCAAAAAAGAAGTTAGAAGACTACAGAGGCGCAATACAAGATTATAATAAAAATATTGAGCTTGACCCAAATAGTTCAGATGCATACTTTCAAAGAGGACTATTAAAAGTATTATTAGAAGATATAGATGGAGGATGTTTAGACCTATCTAAAGCAGGTGAATTAGGACACGATACTGTTTACGATGCAATAAAAAAATTCTGTAACTGATATGCTGCGAGCGAAGAAAACGAAGTATTACAAAAAATTAATAGTCTTCAGGTTAAAATCAAATACAACAAGACACAAAGTAACCTAATATCTTCCCTAAGGTCTTTTTCTTTTTCACGAATTATTCAAAAGAACATGCTGTTTTTTTTGTGAATTTCACGACTGCCCACTATTGTGTATGGTGTGCAGTAAAAAAACAAAGAATTTTTGAAAATCCCTGTGTGGAATTCTAAAAAAAATCGAAAAAGTGCTCAGAACTTATAAGTAGTGTGCAGTCTTGTAAATGTGAAAATGGAAGTTTTAATTTCTTGAAAAGGAAGCACTAAAATTGATTAGTTATTTTTCACAAACAGATTTTAGGTTGAATTTTTGGCAATTGTCATATTTTATTAATGGAAAATAATTTTACTTTACCAATAATTTCCCACAATTTAAATTTGAATAAAATTCTCAATTTTAGCAACAAAAAAAACTCATTCCATATCCTTCTTCAAATCCAACGCCTTATCTCTCATCTGCTGCAAAACTTCGATAGAGCGGTTTCTTTCTTGAAGAATCAGCTTCTTTTCGCAGTTTTGTAGCAGGTAATCGATGTTGCGCATTTTGGTATTTAAAGAATATTGAAACCCTTCAATGAGACCTGAGAAGGAGACGGTTTTCCAGCTATCTTTAGATAAGTTTCGCGTACGAACTTGAGGACAATACATATTGGTTACGACGACCGAGTCAGTCACAACTTGCGAAACAGGGAGGTTCATTTGTGTAACCATATTGTAGCTTTCAGGTGCATAATCTTCAGTGAGATAATTTGTATCTTTTTTGAGATAGCAGCCCGGATTCATTTCAAACTCGACGGAATCGGGCACTTGCACTGCTACATAAACAGTATCCACCACGATATCATAATCGGACTCAAACATGACATTCTCTCTGATGCTTTCGAGATTTTTGACAGACTGTTTTATTTTATTGTTGAATAGATCGATTTGAGTATTTATTTTCGATTCTGAACCATTGCCATTGCAATGTTCCAACATAAAGGTGGTGGTCTCTTTTTTTACAATAATGAGTTCATCTGCTTTTTGAGCGAAATATTTCAATTCACGTTTGAGCCGTTCCTTATTTTCATCTTCTATGAAACCAGAGATGTTGAATATATTATCAAAGAATTCCAAAATCGAATCTCCCTGTGCCATCGCATTAAATGGCAACAAAACGAACATTCCAAAAATCAAAAAAGTGTTACGCATGTTTTCTGGTTTTAATAAAAAGATAAATACTTCCAGCCAAAAGTAGGGTAGGAAAGAGTAGTAAATAACTTTCATCAAAGTGTTGCTCAGTGATGATTTGTTCCAAAATATCTCTCCTTAAATAAAAGAACAATAACCCAATAATAACCCCAAGGATAGAGACAAACATGAAAATCTGCCGCACAATGGATTTGAATTTTGGCTTAATTGCAGCCGTATCAATTTCCAATTTTTCTTCCCGAACAAAGTCGATGAGGTACTGATTTGTTTTTGCGAAAACGACTCCATATTCCTCTTGGGTGATTAAGCCCAAGCGGTTGTCCCGTTTTGTCTTTTTTAGGTTGGCTTTGAGCAGTTGCAATTTTTTCAAATCATCGTTGGCGTTTTTGGCTTTGGTTTCGTCGATGAGTTGATTGAGTGCCCGCTCCGTTTCGCCATTCATTATGATTTCTAAGGTGTCCATTGATCTTGGTTTTAGGTGAAGATAAAAAGTTTTGAAAAGATTAATTCGCTTCTAATAAATTATTGAATAAGTTTGTAGTTTAGCATGAAAATCTACGGATATGAAAATTTTGAAACGACTTCTTTTTATAAGTTTGATATTAGGTTTGTTTAGTTGCGAAAAGGAGCAATTGAATAATAAAAGCCTTGCCAATTATGAAGTGACGATTTCTTCTGATTTGATTGCGAATATTCCGCTGAGGGCAGTTTTGGTTACTGATTCTGATGGTATTATTTACAATGAAAAAATTATTTCTCGATCAGAAAGTGGTGAGTTGAGGATTATCTGTGATGCTCCCAAAGATGAGCCAGTTCACGTAACTTTAATAGAGCTTGAAATTGAAGGCGCTCGGAATCCTGATTTCATAGCCAATACTTATTTTGATACAAAGTCTGGAGCGACATTTAAAGGAGATACTAAAATAGAATTAAGACCAGACTCCATTATGGATGTTGAAATTCTTGGATTTGATTTTTCCGACATTGAACGAGCTTCAACTATTCAAATTGGTAATGGTCAAAAATCTTTTTACAAAGTAGAGATAGCCGATTCAATCTACCAATTTAAAAATGTCAAATATTTTCTTGAGGAGTCGCTTATGATTGTTCTTGAAATTGAGGATGAAGCTTTTTATTATATTCCCACGGGAACCATATCTCCGAACACCCCTTTGAGAATTCCATTCAGTAATTTTAAAAAAGTCAATTATACGCATACCATAAAAGAATTGGGCGGAAATGTTCGGCAGTGGTTTTTTTCTCCTAATGGTTCCTATTTTGTAGGAACCGATGATAGAAATGGAAAAGTTTTTCCTATTTACTCAAATTGGAATCGTAGCACTTATGAAGTTTCACTTTTTGTGCCTGATAATATTTCGCTCTCTGACAGGCACGGGTATCTAAATTATGGAGGAAAAAAAATAGTAGAATTAGATGTTTTTCCAGAGGCCATATATTTTGAATGTTATAACCAAGCATCACTCGGTAGGACAGAAAGATTTCCAGGAACTGCTTTTGAATTTTCTGATCCAACTTTCTCTACAGGAACTAAATATTTTATAGAAAGTAGAGGTTTTTTAAATTCGAATATTGGTGGAAGATGGAACTTACAGGGCATTTACAAAGAGAATTACTTCGTAGCAATTCCTAAAATTTCTGATCAATTACTTCAAACTGTCAGGAGTTTACGGGCGCTGGAAACCAGAGACAATAGTGCCTTTTCTCAAGACGTAAGTTTTTTTCAAAGGGTAACTACTGCACAACGTGTGATAGTTGATTTTGACGAATCAGAACTATCGCTTAATCCATTGTTAATCAATGATTTAGATTGGATGCGTGAACAAAAAATTGAAATATGCGAATACTAAAACTACACCTCAGCAACGCTTTTATCTTTGGTTTTCTCTTGAATGCGTTTTTAATAAATGCACAAGATTTTCCCTCAGAATTAAAATTTTATGAATTTGGTTTTGGGTATAATTTCACAGGCGAAAGTATCCATGTTCCATTGTATGGAAGATATATTTATGAGCCGAATCCTAATTACGAATTTGGTTTGGAAGCAAAATTTAATGTTCTTTCGTTTGGAACTTATGATGCTCGTTTTTCTCCATTTCAAAATGCAGATAGCTATCGTGATAACTTCGAGAACATGTTCAGTGGTGAAGCATATGCTTTGGTGAGGAGAAGACTTTTCAAAAAGAATAGATATTTTGGTTTAGGGTTAGCATTGGGCAGTAGCAACAATATTGCGAAAGAAATACAAGAACCTAATGGACAGTCTGATCTTGAAAGACTACCTCTTTTTGATTTAGCACAAAAGGCAATCGTTCCTTCTATAGGTATTAAATGGCAAGAACGGTGGCGAAATTGGATTCATAATTTTGGTTATTATATACCGGTATCCAAAAATGGATTTCGCCTTTCACCAAGTTTAAATTATTCAGTTGGTTACCGCTTTCCTTTCGAAAAATTTGAAGAAGAAGATATCGATGAATTACTTTGGAAAAGCATTTCAAAGGATACCTCTACCTTCAAAAAGATAGGTCTTTCATTTGGTACCTTTATCAATATGCCGATTAATAATTATGCATCTGCTCCGATTTTGGATTACTTTGGAGAATTGAAAGTGATGCCGTGGAACTATCTTTCCATCAATTTTAAATACAATAAAATATTGGGTGCAAATAGGGAACATCAATTAGGAGATGATAAAAATTTTATTGAAACCTTTAGACCGAGGACAAATGATTCCAATATTTCAAAAGAAATAACAAGCTACACACTCGGCGCCGATTATTACTTCTGGCCTCGTGAAATCGATTGGTTTGCTGGTGCAGGTTTAGGATATTATCATCGAAATGCGATGGTTCAAAAACCTGTTTTTATCGACGGTGCATACGAACTTAGATATTTACTCCCAGAGCGCACCAACGTTGGGGCTTACATTCGAACCGGTTATCAAGTTGGAAATTTTAGGCACACCATAGAGTTCCATTATTCGGGAAAACAAATTCCTGATTTTTTTACAACGACATTGGGTTTGAATTTGTATGCATTTAAACTTGAATAGTTTTTCAAAAATCCTCTATTCTCGAATTATTGGAAGCATTACAATCTTGGAGATTTACGAATCTACCATAATTGATAATCGCCTCAAATTGAGTAGGAAGTGTTTCGATAGGAATGTATTGTTTACTCCAATTAAATTCTTCTTGCACATTGACATCGAAGTCATTCAATTGCCATTCTGTCAATTTTATTCTTTTGCTGCCCGTGATGGAGTAAAGTTCCAAGGTTGCAGCAGGCGTCTCGTACCTTTTTGTTCCTATGTTTTTTACTTTGAATCTTACCGCCACAAAACTTCCTGGAGTCGTTGCTGATTTTGCATAGGTGTAATCAAATTTTTTGACTTTTAAATCATAGCAATCAATATTCATTTTTTTAATTTGGCCAAAAGAATTGAAGGAAAGGAATAGAAGTGTTATAAAAGTCGCAATGAATAATTTCATGTTAATAGAGTTTTGTTTTAAAATGGTTTTTCAAAACTCTTGTGTCTGAAAGAGGGGAGAAGT
>CALHBQ010000096.1 GCA_937930815.1 uncultured Saprospiraceae bacterium
ATAAGCCATACAGATGGAAAAGCTGCGGCTATCGCCTCACCTAAATTGGTCGGAATTGATATTCAAAAATTCGTCTCACGAATTGATAGAATTGCTCATAAATTCATGCGTGATGTCGAATTTGCTTGTCTACACGAAGAAAAGCGATTGGAACAACTCCACATCTTTTGGGGCGCAAAAGAAGCACTCTACAAAGCTTATGGTCGCAAAGAATTAGATTTCAAAGACCATATTTTCGTAACACCATTTCAATACAATAAAGAAAAAGGTCAAACCACCGGAAGGGTAGTGAAGGGTGAATTCGATAAGACATTCACCATTCACTACGATCGCTTAGAAAACTTCTTTTTGGTTTGGGTGATAATTGATTGATATGAGTCATCCCGAATTTTTTGATATTAGTGAACGAAAGAGTATCTAATTTTCTAATTTATTGATAATCAAGATGTTCCGAGATACGTGTTGCGAGTCGAGCGTACACGCAACCCGCATCTCGCAACAAAACAAGCATTCATAAGATCTTGATTATCAATGAATTGACCTATTGAATATAAAATTCGGGATGACTTATGTTTATTTAGCAAATCTTCGATTTTTTCGACTTTTACCAATTACCACGAATGAATTCGTGGGCTGCGTTTTGCCTATTGCAAACTGCCAACTGAAATATGTTCCATAGAAAATTGCTCATCTTTCGAGACCACACAAGTGATACTTACGGTTCGAACAAGTTCCCCTCGATTCATCACCAAATCATACTTTGGGTCACCCACTTTTCCATTTCGATGGAAATCAAGGATGTCTTCTTTTGAAATGGATTCTTTTGTAGAAAGCCAATCGCTGAAGAGTGCTTCCCGTTTTTCTTTAATTTCGATAGGGTAGAGCATAGCAGAAGACCAAATGTGGCAATGTTCTCCATTGAGCATACTCATGTAAACTTCTTTGCCATCCCATCGAAAATCGAATAGATTACCATCATCAACGATGACCAAAGTAAAAGGCTCAATATCTTCAAAGTCGTATTTTTCAAAGAAGTCAATCGCAGAATCATATTCGAAAAACTCTAAAGCCATAATGCCACGGCTGAGCCGATAAGGTGGTTGGTGTTCGTGTTTTTCGAAAGCACCGTTGAGGACGCAAATCAAACGGTTATCATTGGAAACAGCGAGCCAAGTGCCGCCTGCTTTTGAATCGCGAGGAAAATGAATTTCGACGCCATTCTCCAATTTTTTGGAAGCCATTTCTTTGGCAGAACGACTCGGCGCTTCATCTCGATTGCTTGTGAATAGAAAACCACCTTCGGGTTGAGGGATATAGGTTACGGTGCACATTATCTCATTTTATTTTGTTATCGGTCAGCCGGCTCTAAGCCGCCTGACCGATATTGGTTTGCATTTACTTTTAACAATCCAGACAGGTCAACTGAAATGATCTCTCCGCTTTTTCTAAAAACGGTCGGACGGCTTAGAGCTGCCCGACCGTATAAAAAGAAAAGATTAATCTTTAAAAAGAGGGGTTTGTAACGCCTCAACCGTTTCCCGATATGTCTTCCAATCTTCTTCAAAAAAGGAATCAATTTTATTAAAAAGCATTTCGGCGAAACGTTCCAATTTTAATTTTTCGGCGGAAGCCGCACTGTCTGGTAAACCATCTGCTGCAGAAGCACGACGCAAGCTACCCCACAAAAATTGATTGAAGTGAGGTGGTTGTTTAAAATACCCTTTTTGTTTTTCTAAACCAGTGAATTGGTCCATGAATTTGCCGATGGATTTATTTAACTCTTTGCCTTGATCGGTGATTTTTGTTTTGGTAGAATCTTCTGCATTTTCCATCCAAGTGTCAATCAGTTTGATCGATTTTTGTGCGTTACGCAAACGCTCCATGCGCTCATTTCCTTTTTTCGCGAAAGCGTAAATCTCATCCCGATCTGCGTTTTCTTTTTTGATTTGTTCTAAACTGATTTCCAATCGCGGGTCCGTATGAACCGTTACATTGGTGGAATCTTTCAAAGAATCATTTTTAACAAAAACCAATTTGTAAGTGCCAGGCAAAACCAAATTTCCAGAAGGTAAATCAGCGTCTTCTTTAGGTTCTTTCCTATTTGGGAAAGGCGTGCCATCCATGCGATTATTCCAGTAAATACGCGTAAAGCCAGTATCTATTTTGGTCGTAAAGGTTCGAATGGTATCACCCAGGGAGTTCAACACATGCACTTTTGGTTTGAATTCTTTTTTCTTTTCCTTTTTGTCTTTTGTATCCTCTTTTTTGTCTGTACCTTTTTTAGATTCTTTCTTCTTTTTTTTCCGTTTCTCATCCTTCGCTTTCTTTCTTTCGTCCTCCGTCTCCCGTCCTCCGTAAATGGAAACCATCGCTCCAGTTCTACGATTCTCACCCATAAAATATCCGTCTGCGCCAAAACGCGTCCCGTCCACCGAGCGATAATTTGGCTGATAAGAATCGGGTGCGTCAAAGACATGCAAGTCTTTTTTCAACACATTGCCATTGCTCCTCGCCATTTCCCGTAAGGGACGAATATCATCCATAATCCACGCTGCTCGTCCGAATGTTCCGATGATAAGATCGCCCTCACGCGGATGAATTTTCAAATCAGCCACCGAAGTGCTCGGGAAGTTTTTCCACTTTGACCAATTGCTGCCCAGGTCGATACTCACGTAAAGTCCTTTATCTGTTCCCAGAAAGAGCAAG
>CALHBQ010000097.1 GCA_937930815.1 uncultured Saprospiraceae bacterium
ATTAAACCCAAATTTGGTGTTTATGATGAAGTTGGATGAGGGCTTCGTTATATGAGCAAAGGCTCAGGTTGAAAAGTCTTAAACAACTTTAGTTTTTTAACTAATCACACATTTAAATTTAAAATGAAAAGGAAAGTAAAAGCCTCGACTCCTAAAAAGGATATGTTCGAGGGAAATTTCGAAGGTGGAAATCAAAAAAATAGAAAAATGAAACCACCAAAAAAAGCCAAGTATTCTAAACAGTTTTATGAAGAGATAGATGATGAGGACATCAATTTAGAAGATCTTGACTTGTTTGACGAAGATGTTTTGCTTGACGATGAAGATTATGACGACGATGATTTAGATTAAGAAAAAAGAGGATTTCAGAAAACTGAAATCCTCTTTTTTTAATCTAATTAAATTCCACTTGGCCAACAAGGAGTAACAAGTTGTGCGTCTTGTGGATTTTTACAAGGAAAATCCCACCATTGAAGAGTTGGTGTCAAACTACAGCTTTCTTCCCAAGTGCCAGTCCAAGGCGTGCCATCCCAGTCAGGATCAGTTTGTTCGTTGACAAATTGGGCAATCTTTATATTGCGTAAGATTTCATTCTCCCTATGAGCGGGTAAGGTATAATTTTGAGAAATCGTTTGATTTCCTCCACAATCTATGACAACATTCACTTTTGGGCATGATTCTTCCGTCCCTACAGGTTGTACAGTCATGGTAAAATAATTGAATTCATCTCCAAACATATTCGAAATAGTTTGAGTGCCAGAGGAAATACTTTTCCCTTCTGTAAGAACAACAGCTGGAATAACATCACAACCATAACAATTGAAAGGGTCGCTCCCAAACCCGTTAGGGCAATTTCCCAAAGAATAGGTATTTAATGTTGTAATAATAGTAAAATCATTAATGTTTGTTATTGTAGCTTCACATTCACAATCAGTAGAACGATCGCTTACCGTAGAATTAATAACTTTAGGTTCAATAATTTCAAAATTATTACAAGACCAAAATGAGAATAAAAGGAAAGAAAAAAGAAAGGTTTGTTTCATTTCAAAAGTTTTTAGTTAAAAAAATAGTTTCAAGCAAATATAACAATTATTTTTAATATTATAATATATTGTTTTATAGTGATGATTTTATCACCTTTCTTGATCGAAAAAAGATTTGAAAATTAAATTATGAAGAAGAATTTCCTATTTCTCTTATACTTTGTTTTTATTTGCCATCTATTTATTGCCAATACAGCAAATTCCCAATCCTTCATAAAAGAAATTTCTTACGGAAATCCAGAGGCTGTAGGCGCGGTAAGGTTTGTAGTGGACAATAATGATGAGATTTCTTTTATAGCTGGAAATATACCCGGAAATTCATCTACCCTTGGACGTAGGTTTAATTTAGTAAACTTGAATAAAGACGGTGAGTTTAAATCTGCTTTTACATTCAAAATGGATTCTTTTTTACGAGTTACTCCAGGTCAGGAAGTTACACTCAGTGCTAAAAACAACTTTAGATTGATCTCATTTGCAACTATGAATGAAAATCAAGGAGGAATTTTGTGTGCAGATATTGAGAATAATACTTTTTGGGCCAGAAGAACTAAAACACACACTTTAAAACGAGTATCATCTGCTTTTGCAACTAACCAAAATAAGGCAATAGCTGTTACGAGACCCTATTCAGATTTGGAGGTCGGCTTTGAAAACTTGAATGGATTTACAGGGCTTACTGAGTTTGATTTAAAAACAGGTAAAGCTGGTTGGTCTTATACCTATCACCAATACAGTTCTTCCAATCCTTTTGGCTTTAGTGAAGTTAGAGAAATTGTAGAATTGCCAAATGATGATATCATTATGTCCGTCTATGTAAGAGATTCCTCAGATGCTAATTATCAAATTCCAAGTATCATCAAAATATCTAAAGAGGGCGAAATTCTAAATAACGTAGTCTTTGATTCTCTTTTTCAATATTCTTTTTCAAATGCTGGAATAGTGGCAGATTCAGATGGCAATCTATTTGTTTCTGGTCACATGAGAAATCGAAATAGTTGGAATAATGATAATCGACAAGAAGGGTTTATTGCAAAGTTTGATTCTGATTTTAATATAATATGGTCGAAAAGGCTACATGCAGAAAACTTTTCATCGCTTGGAATTCCAATAAAATTGAATCCAAATGGAGAAGTGGTTTTTGCTTATTACACTAGAGGAGAAATACCTATAATTTTAGGGAGAATAAATACAGATGGTGACTTGATATGGCATAATGGTTACTCCTTTTATACTCCTCAAATAGAAGTAGGTTCAGATGGTTCATTTTTTTTTCTTAGCCAAAGAAAATTTCTCTCTGATAACTCTCTTGTACCAGCTACTATAGTCGGTAAAGCAGAGCCTAATGGAGAAATTGCTAATTGCCCTCAATTTACGGCTTGCCTCACTTTGTATGACTTGGATTTGCCTTACTTTTCTACAGATTGGTTTCGAATACCTTCAGATACACTTCCGGAACTGACCTTTTCGGTTGAACCATTTTCGGGTAATGCGGAAGATCATTGCCAAACTCCGACTCCGCCCAACCCTTATTTTTATTTTCCAGACACGATTTGCCAGAACCAATGCTATTCACCTGATAGTCTAAATAATCAAATCGCCCATGCAGTGGAGTGGTCTATCACAGGAAGAGATACTTTATTTGAGAAAAGAGATAATACCTTCAATTACTGCTTCAACCAACCAGGCACTTACCAAATCGAACAAGAAATATGGCTTCTCGGCTGCACCGAATTTTTTACGCGTGAGTTGGTTGTGCTTCCTGATAGTTTGGGCGATTTGTTGGGAGATGATAGAGTGGTTTGTGAGGATTCCATTATTACTTTAACGCCAAATGCAATACGCTCGCTCAAAACTTTTGAATGGAGTGATGGGAGTAGTGGGCCAAGTTTAACGGTCTCGCAATCAGGTACTTATGATGTAGAAGTGTCAGACGGTTTTTGTATGCAAAGAGATGAGTTGGCAATCACTTTTTTTGAAAATCTATTTACAGGTGCTGCTTTGGAGTTACCTTCTGACACAGCAGTTTGTGAGGAGTTTTTGCCTTTTGGCTTAATGCCAAAAAGTAATTTTTCAAATGAATTTTTTATTAATAATGACACAACTTCTCGGCCATTTTTTGAAATAAAAGAACCTGGCAATTATCAAATTAAAACCACAATTGGAGGATGTGATTTTGTGGAAAATTTCAATTTGGGATTGACGCCTTGTGAAGTTGAAGTTTACATTCCATCCTCTTTTAGTCCCAACAATGATGGGATCAATGACTTGCTTGAGCCATTGGGAAATGATTTTGTGGGAAAACAATTGACCATTTTTGATAGATGGGGAGGTAAGCTTTTTGAAACCAAAAATCCACCTTTTAGTTGGGATGGGGATAGGGCAGAGGAAGGCGTTTATCTACTTACCTTTTCCTATTTGAATTTGAGAAATAATAAAGAAGAGTTGGTTTCTGGGGATGTTTTAGTAGTGAGATAATTCACCCATCCGACGGCTTTGAGCCGGCGGACGGGTGATAATTGTTTAATCTTTTCCTGCTCGATTCATCTCCTCTGCAGCACCTTCTTTTCTCTTTTGAGTACCTTTCATGTGCTGGTTTCCAAACTTATAACTCACCTGCATATTCACAACAGGCGCGTCCCATTCACTAACGATTTGGGCATCGATGTTTGCATATTTTGCACTTCCGTGGAAATATCTAAAGAATGGATTGTCAATTCCTAAACTCACTCTTAGCTTCTTATCCATGAACTTTCGGCTGATACCTGCTTCGGTCCCGAAAAGATATTCTCCATCCATGATGCCCTCGATACCACCGCTATAAAACCAACCTGATACTTCTCCTTGCACATCATAAGGCAATTTGAAATTGGCTTGTATGTAGCCTGTCCAACTCCATCGAGAACGGTCAAATCGTTCGTTGAGATATTCAGAATCGTAC
The DNA here is from genome assembly GCA_937930815.1 of uncultured Saprospiraceae bacterium. GTDB lineage: Bacteria > Bacteroidota > Bacteroidia > Chitinophagales > Saprospiraceae > JAGQWW01. The sequence goes on from CALHBQ010000097.1 coordinate 3,982, forward strand.
TGCGCAAAATTTGAAATCACCGCTCCGTACCCTGAAATTTTAGGAATAAAATCTAACGGGAATCCAAGCATTCCTTTGAAATTATTGAATTGTTCAAGGTTGACGACGGTTTGAAAAGATTCTCCTTCTGCGTCATTTTGGCCAACTACTTCTACCATCGGATTGTTGGTGCGCTTGTATTCTAAATTGAAAAATGGTTGTTTTTCATAAGTCAAGTTCATGCGCATACTATGGGTGAAAGCAGGAGTCAAAGTCGTATTCCCTCGCTCAGAAGTAAATGGGTCTAACAAAAATACAAACGGATTGAGCGAAGAGTAACGCGGCCTATCAATTCGATAACTATATATCAAGTTGACGCCCAATTGTTTGGTGATTTCTCTGGAAAGACTCGCACTTGGAAAGAACTTTTCTATGTCTCTCGTCAATGCACTATCACGTGGGAAAGCAGGATCAATTGTTTTGGAAGTTCCAACGGATTTGCTGTCTTCATATCTCAAACCAGCCGTACCCGACCATTTGCCTTGCATCCAATTCAATTTAGTGTA
>CALHBQ010000098.1 GCA_937930815.1 uncultured Saprospiraceae bacterium
TTGACGACGGAAATAAGTCGTTTCTGCAATTTGACCTGGTGAATAGGTTGATTGATTAGCACCCTGAATAACTTGAGACGAATGTGTTGGACATCCAGTTGTTGAACTTAGCCAACGATATTCAACTGTTCCAGATCCGCCCGATGGTAAAGTTGTACTTACAAATGCGTTAGTATTTTCGCCAGGACATAAAACTTCATTTCCAGCAACCATACCTCCGTCTGTTACATTATTGCAAGAATTTGTTCCTCCACCCGTCACCGTAATTTCTTCGAAAATATTACAAATATTAGGCGAAGTCCAAGAGTTCTGCGTTTGAACTTGGATATAGTATTTACCAGTTTGAGCAAAATCATATGTGATAGTACTCGTACATGCATTGCTCCATGAGTTGCACTCAAATTTTGGTTGGAAACTGGCGTCCATCACTTTTACAAAACTGATCGGTGCATTTACATTTTGAAATGTAATTGTAGTGCCTGAAATATTATAGGTGACATTACATCCTCCTGTTTGGATAGGTGTACCTGCACAGCTACAATTACTTTGAATGACATCATTCGTTGTGTTCGCATTTCCATCATTACAGGAGTCGCCAATATTTCTACTTAAAGTTGGACAATCATAAACTGGTGTTGGAATGGTTCCAGCACAATTACAGTTTGCTTGAACAACATCATTGGTTGTATTTGAATTGAAATCATTGCACGCGTCTCCGATGTTTGCACTTAAAGTTGGACAATCATAAACTGGTGTTGGAATGGTTCCAGCACAAGTACAATTTGATTGTACTACATCATTCGTTGTATTTGGATTGAAATCATTACAGGCATCTCCGATGTTTGCACCTAAGGTAGGGCAGTCATAAACTGGTGGTGGAATGGTTCCAGCACAAGTACAATTTGCTTGAACAACATCATTCGTAGTATTTGAATTGAAATCATTACACGCGTCTCCGATGTTTGCATTTAAGTTAGCGCAATCATAAGTTGGAGTCGATCCTCCAATCGTAAATTCTTCAAAAATATCGCAAATAGTAGTGTTGCCATTATCTCGATATGATTTTATTTGTATGAAATATTCGCCTGGCGCAAGAGTTACATCAGTAACTGAGCTACAAGGTGATCCCCATGTACTGCAGGAGTAGAGTTGAGAATAATCAGATTTCTTAAGTACAGCAATGGTTACTATTGGCGCAATCACATTCGAAACAGTAATTTGCGATCCGTTTACAGTGTAGTTTGCATTACAACCTTGACTTGTGGTAGGAGCATTAGCAATTGGGAAATCATGGAACGTGAAGATTCCCACATCTGCCTGATTGGTTATCCATCCTGGGGTATATCCAATATGACTCGTAAAAGTCAACCCAGAAACTTCCAGAATTGGCTGGTCTAAATCTAATTCTATTCTTGATTGATTAACTCTACCACCTATGATAGATGCATTACTAAATTCTAATTTGAAATCTTGGTAAGGGAAACCTCCAATAGTTTTCAAAGGAAGGTTTCTATCAAATTCCAAAATCAATCTTCGAGTATTGGTGCTTGAAATATTTACACTAACAATATCGGCAGAGTAAGCCAAATTGTTATTTCCGCCGTAGAGTTTGTTTTTGGTCAATTCTGCCATTCTATCTCCTAATTCTCTGTACCCATTTTCATAATAAAAATGACAATTGTCATGGTTAGCATTGGTCGTAGAAAGTCCAACGGTATTAGGTAATGTATTGGCAATGACGCGATGGGCTTCGAGAATGTCCGCTGTTTGAGAAGTACATGAGCCGTATCTCATTTGAAAAATGAAAGTATGATCTATGCCGTAATCTCTTTCCCATGCTTGTTTTATAGCTGTGAAATCAGCTACATATTCTTCGGTTGAAGTGCCGTAGGCATTTGCTTCTCCATGAAACCAATATGCAGCACGAATTTTTGGATTCGCCATATTCGCATCTGCAAATCGTTGCATCAGCGAGGCATAGTTACCACCATTTACTGTTGGTAAATATGATTTAATAGTTTCTGCTCCGACTGCTTGGTTGAAAATAGCGACCGGTAGGTTTTGTGAAACAGAAATCTGCTTCGCTAAACGAGCCCCCCAAAGTCCTGGGAAGGATAGATTCAAAGTTCCCCAGCCATACAAGGCAAACCATGAACGCGTATATTCGTCCACATCACCTGCATCTGGTGCAGCAGCAGCTTGCGCGTTTGATTGTCCGTTGATAATATAAATATCACCTGCCAAAAGACGTGGAACCGATTTTACTAAAGTCCAACTACCATTTCTAAGGGCTGAAATAACAATTTCGTGATTATTTCTTGCTGCAGGAATATTGGTTGTAAATTGAAAATTAGCTCGACCGCCGGCATAACCGATGTTTCGAACAATTTGATCAACCAAACCTTGCTCATTTCTAAGTTCTAAACGAACTTGAGTAAAGCCCGATTCCGAAAGGTATCCCTGCACAGGGACAGATGCGGAGTTAGTTGCCACATTTCTTTGGAACAACTGATTGTCCTGTGGTAACTCAGTAAAAGTTGCGTTTTGGGCATGTGCTGCAAACGAAAAAAATAGGATCGCAAGGATCCAAATGTTTCCTAATCTCATCATAAGACTTTTAAATCATTTAAAATGAATGAACCGGAGGGCCTGACTTATAAAATTTTTTAATGAGTGAAAACCGTTGAAAAAAACAGTTAATAGGGAGACTGTACTGTTTTCAAATAGGGAAGGATTATTATTATTTTGAAGGGTAAATTTACCAATATTTTATGGTAGTTGCATTGTTAACCATTAATTTTGGCGACAATATGTGATAGTTACCTATTTGTTTTAGAGGTTTTACCAACAAAAGGTCTGTGATTAATGTATCACAGACCTTTTGCTTTATTTTAGATTATATTTTTATTCAAAATAGCAGTTAGAGTGAAACGAGGTTTCATCTTTTATTTTCCAATTTTTATTAAATATTATAATATTGAATCTACCTGTCAGCTGGGAGCTTGAAGTTTTCTTTCAAAGAATTTATAAGTGATTCGGGCGCTTTTTTATGGGAAGCATTCTTTTGAATGTAAGCTTTAAATTTCATTTCCTGTTCATACACCTTTTTGTACTCGGGGTTCCTATTTATTTCTTCTAATAGTTGTATTCTTTCACCTTGCGGGAGTTCGTCATCTACGAGCATCGAAATTTTAGAGTAAATATCTGTTTGATTTTGACAACTGACTTTCGAAAAATTTGACGTACTTTTCATTGTAATAAAATTTAGAAAATAAATGAAAAATTCCAAA